>CAIUAY010000189.1 GCA_903897335.1 uncultured Chromatium sp.
CATTGCGACATCCTCGAAACCGGCAACGACTCTTACCGGTTCAAGCAACGCAAAAAGGCCAATCAGACCCTCTGAGTCGCTCGTTCAACTGGAAAAAATTCGATGTTGATGCCTGGTAACTTTTGGATGGTGATTGACAGGCGGCTCGCTCACTGCTCGACATCCTCAACGACATCCTTGATTTTTCCAAGGTCGAGGCTGGGCGGCTGGAGCTTGATTGCGCCCCGTTCCAGCTCGAACAGGTGATCGGCGAAGCGCTGCTACTCGTGCAGCAACGCGCTCAGGAAAAGGAGATCGAGCTGCTGTTCGATGCCAGTGGGCTGTGGGCAATCCGTCAGGGCGGTGAATTACAGGGCGATGCGCTACGTTTGCGTCAGGTGCTGGTCAACCTGCTGTCAAACGCGGTGAAGTTCACGCACGTTGGTCATGTGCGGCTGCTCCTGGAACAGGTTGACGACAGCAATGAGGAGGTGGCAGTGCATTTTGCCATCGAAGACAGCGGCATCGGCATGACAGCGGCGCAGATGCATGGGCTATTTGAGGAATTTACCCAGGCGGATAACTCCACCACCCGCAGATATGGCGGCACTGGGCTGGGTCTGGCCATTTCCAAGCGCCTGGTGGAGATCATGGGTGGTCAGCTTCAGGTCAGAAGTCAGCCAGAACAGGGCGCGACGTTTGACTTCACGCTGCACTTTGCACGAACCCGCGCTCACTCCAAACCGGCATTGCCGGAAGCAGACGCCACGTTTGCGACTCTGCGCATCCTGATCGTGGATGACTATCCAGAAGCTCGCGCCGCACTCTTGAATCTGCTGCGGCATCTGGCCATCACCCGCGTGGATGACTGCGCCAACGGTCATGCGGCCATTGACCGCCTACAGTCCGCCTGGTCAGCCGGTGATCCCTACGATCTGCTGATTTTGGACTGGATCATGCCTGAAATGGATGGCGCGGCTGTTTTGCGAACGCTGCGCGAGCGCGGGATTCCCGCTCCGCGTCACATCCTCGTCGTCTCGGCCTATGCGCCCGGCGAGATCCGTGACCAGGCGCAATCACTCGGTGTGCAGGATTGCATCACCAAGCCGGTGATGCTCCAGGTGTTGCGCGACTATCTACGCCATGTCGCCAGCGGCGAGTCACCGCACATGACCACGCAACCCGGAACGTTGCGAGCCTCACTGCATGGATTGCGGGTGCTGCTGGTCGAGGACAACCCGGTCAACCAGCAGATCGCCACTGAATTGATGCGTGGCCACGCCGTCGAGGTCGACGTGGCAAACCATGGCGCCGAGGCATTGGAGCGACTGGCGGCAGTCCCGCCGGAGCACTATGCGTTGGTGCTGATGGATTTGCAGATGCCAGTGCTGGATGGCTATCAGGCGACGATCCGGTTACGCGCCAATCCACGCTATGCCAAACTGCCGGTTATCGCCATGACCGCTCATGTTCTGACCGATGAACGCCAGCGTGGACTCGCGCTAGGAATGCAGGGCTATCTGGCCAAGCCGTTCGAACCGTCCGAGCTGTTCGCCATCCTGTCACGCTATCATCAGGTTGGGGCGACCGCAGTGCCACAGCCAGCGGTGACTGGCGTCGCACTGCCCGACATTCCGGAACTACCCGACATACCGGGACTGGACACTCGCAATGGTCTGGCGCACCTCGGCGGCAATCTGCATTTCTATTGCAAGATGCTCGCTGCCTTCGGCGACCAGTACCGCGTCGAGCGAACCGACGCCTACGCGCATCTGGAACAGGGTGACTGGGAGGCGCTCACCTACTATGCACACGCATTGAAAGGATTGGCTGGCACATTGGGCATGGCGGCCATTCAGACGGCGGCAACCGCACTGGAGCAAGCCGTCAAGACGCAGGATTCAGGCACTGCCGAGCGACTGCGCGAGCTTGATGCACGGCTGGAACCCATGCTCAGACATCTGGACGCGGCGCTCAGCTCGAGTGCGTTGGTGTCGTCTATGCCAAAAACCAATTCCGAGACACAAACTGACCTTTTACAAAACCTGCGCCAGCTCCTGACCGAAGGCGATGCCGAAGCAATCGAACTGTGGCAGCAGTGTGCAGATGACTTCGCCAGACTGTTGCCAGGCGTCGTCCTGCTGCGGCTGCGCCGCGCTCTCGACAGCTTCGATTTTGACACCGCGCTGGCGCTACTTGACGCGCATCCTGAAAACGATCAGTAACGCGCGATAGGCATCCGAATGGACGGCAGTTCTGTTGACGTTAAAACGCACCTGAACCATGATCAGCCATCGACATGTTTCACGGATGCGAATGCACTCATGGCGCTGCAACAACTGGAACGCCCCACGATCCTGGTGGTCGATGACACGCCGGCCAATCTGAGCCTGCTGGGTCAGATGCTCAAGGATGACTACCGGGTCAAGCTGGCTAACCATGGTCAACGGGCACTCGATCTGGCTGCGGCCACGCCGCCGGATCTCATCCTCTGCGATGTGATGATGCCGGGAATGAATGGCTTTGAGGTCTGCCAGCGTCTCAAGCGCAATCCGGCGACGACCCGGATACCGGTGATCTTTGTCACGGCGGCGCTGGATGTCGAGGAAGAAAAGCACGGTTTCGAGGTCGGTGCAGTCGATTACATTCATAAACCCGTCACGCCGCTGATCGTGCTGGCGCGGGTTCGGGCGCATCTCCAGATCAAACGCTGGCAGGATTTCATGGAAGATCAGAGCGCCTGGCTCCAGCAGGAAGTGGCGCGTCAGGTTCAGCAGGTCGTCCAGCTTCAGTCCGCGACGATTCATGTGATGGTGTCGCTGGCCGAATTCCGCGACGAGGAGACCGGCAACCACATCCGCCGTACCCAGGAATATGTCCGGCTGCTGGGCGACTGGATGTTGCGCCATGGGTTTTATCCGCTGGTGCTGACCTCCGCGACCGTCGATCAGATCGCTCAAGCGGCTCCGCTGCACGACATCGGCAAGATTGCCATTCCCGATCACATCCTGCTCAAGCCGGCGCAGTTGAACTCGGAAGAATTCGAGGTCATGAAGACGCACGCCATGCAGGGCTTCGAGATTCTGGAGCAGGCACGTCATTCGATGGGCGAGGACAATCCACTGCTGTTTTACGCCTCGCAGATCACCCGTCACCACCATGAACGCTGGGATGGCAGTGGCTACCCGGACGGACTCAGCGGCGCGGCGATCCCGCTGGCCGCGCGCCTGATGGCTGTCGCCGATGTCTATGACGCGATCCGTTCGTCACGTCCCTACAAACGTCCCTTCACGCATGCTGCAACCATCGCGCTGATCGAAGAGGGGCGGGGACGTCATTTTGATCCAGACGTGCTCGATGCCTTTTTCGACTTGCATGAGACATTTGCCAGCATTGCCGAGCAACTGGCGGACACTGAAAGATGACACGTTTGCCAGCAGCTCCGGTCTGGCTTTCCGGTGTCATGGCGCTGCTCATGACGCTTCCGCAACTAACCCGCGCCGAGATTCAGTTCTCAGGATTCGGAACGCTGGGTGGCGCGATCTCCGATCAGGATGTCATCTATCAGCGGTATCTCGATGACGGCGGCACCCTGAACCGCGACTCGCTGATTGGTCTCCAGATGGACGCACGGCTGACGGATGCCTGGAGTCTGACGCTTCAGGCCAAGGCGGCACCCTCGATCCGTGATGAGAATGCCTGGGAACCGACCCTGAGCTGGGCGTTTCTTTCCTGGCGACCGGATAACGACCTGCTGCTACGCGCCGGAAAACTGCGCCTGCCGCTGATGCTCTATTCGGCCAACAGCGATGTGGGAACCACCTTTGAGTTTGCCAGACTGCCGACCGAGCTGTATTCGCTGCTGCCGACCACGGATCTCACGGGGCTGTCATGTGCCAAGACCTGGCTCGACGGCGAGCGTGAATGGACGCTGGAAGGCTATCTGGGTCGAACACAGACTGAATGGCGTTATTATCTGCGCGACAACATGGAACCGCTGTTCCCAGCAGGCGCGTCCTTCCTCGGATACGAGCTGGACATGGCTGGACTGGTGCTATCACTGCGCGAGCACGAGAACACCTGGCGCATCGGCCTGCACCGAACCGATGCTGAATCAGATATCGGCCCGGTGCCAAGCGGTTTTCCATTTGTCACGCTCGTGCCCGGAACCGGCATTGGTTACTACCAGGTGTCGAACGACATGCCAGGTCCTGGCGTTCCAACCGTCGATCAATACGTTATTTATGTGTTGACGCTGGGTGCCGAGATCGCGCTACCCAATGATTTCCGTCTGGTCGGCGAATTTGGTCAACGTCGGTTCAATAATGCCGCGATTGCAGGCCCCAATACCAATGCAGGCTATCTGGCGCTGCTCAAATCCATCGGACGCTGGACGCCTTACATCTACTGGGCGGGTATCCGTTCGCGTGAGCAGGCGCTGGATCTGACCGATGCACTCAACCGCAACCGCGTACCCGAATTCATCCCCGGTGCCGACGCGATCAATGCCACCCAACGTGCGGGAGCAGATATGCTCGGTCCATACGACCAGCAATCCTTGGCGATTGGCACCGCCTACAGTCTCTCGCCCACCAGTAAATTCAAGGCCGAATGGCTGCACACCCGCACCGGCATTCTGTCCAGCTTTGTGAATGCGCCCGCCAACGAAGATAGCGGGGGACGTCAGTTCAATGTGTTTTCGCTCTCCTACAGCGTGGCGTTTTAAATGAATGACATGCGCATCTTCTTAATGTTCCTCGTCTTCTGCGCCCTCCCCGTGCTGGCTGACCCGATGGTCATCGGACACTCCGGATTGCCGCCGCTCGACCTGACAACCCTGCAACGGATCTATACCGGCAAGGTCGTCGAGCTGAACGGCGTGCGGGTGACGCCGGTCAACCTGCCCCTCGGCAGCACCTTGCGCACACGCTTCCTGAACGACTATCTGGGACAGAACGAGGATAAATACACTGGCTACTGGACGGTGCGTCGCTACGTCGGCAAGGGGACGCCTCCACGCGAACTAAATAGTCCAGAAGAAGTTGCACGTTTCATTGCGAACACGGTCGGAGCTATCGGCTATGTCGATACTGCCGAGCTGACGCCAGATGTCCAGGTGTTAATTCAGCAAGCGCCATGAACAGATACAGACGTTATCATTGGCCGATCACACTGTTCCTGGCGCTCCCACTTGTCGTTCACGCCGAGATGCAGTTCTCTGGTTTCGGGACGCTGGGTGGAGCCATCTCTGATCAAGATGTCATCTATCAGCGTGACATCGACGATAGCGGCACACTCAACCGTGATTCGCTAATCGGTGTCCAGTTAGATGCCTCGCTCACCAATACTTGGAGCCTGACGCTCCAGGCCAAGGCGGCACCCGCGATGGATAGCGATACCGCCTGGGTTCCGACCCTCACTTGGGCCTTCCTCGCCTGGCGTCCAACGAACGATCTGCTGGTGCGCGCCGGAAAGCTGCGCTTGCCACTGATGCTCTACTCGGCTAACAGCGATGTTGGAACCACGTTTGATTTTGCCCGCCTGCCCACCGAGGTCTATTCGGCGATACCTATCGCGGATGTCAACGGGTTGTCCGTTGGTAAGACCTGGTTCGACGGCGAGCGGGAGTGGGTACTGGAAGGCTACCTGGGCAGCGCGCATAACGACTGGCGCTTCTATCTGCGCGACGATCTGCTGCCAGATCTGCCCGCTGGGTCTCTCTATAAGGGGGCGGATCTGAACCTGGCCGGATTAGTCCTGTCACTGCGCGATGGCGAGAATACCTGGCGCGTCGGTTTGCATCGGGTCGATGCCGAAGCGGATGATGGCCCCGTCACGTCCACTTATCCTTTCGTGACCCTCGCGCCCGGGATCGGCTACTACCAGGTGTCGTCCAAGATGCCAGGGCCAGGCGTCCCGACCGTAGACACGCTCGTCAATGATGTGCTGACACTGGGTGCCGACATCGCACTCCCCAACGACTTCCGCCTCATCGGCGAGTATGTCCGGCGCCGGATCACCAATGCCACCATGGGGCCGGATACCAGCGCCGGCTACCTGGCGCTGCTCAAGCGTATCGGGCGCTGGACGCCCTATGTCTACTGGGCTGGCATCCGCACCCAAAAGGATGCGCTGAGTCTTTACGCGGCAATCAATAGCAACCAGATACCCGATGTCATTCCAGAAGCGGCAGCGATCAATGCCTCCCAGCGTCTGGGAGCTGATCTCCTCAGTGCCTATGACCAGTATTCAGTGGCGATTGGTACGTCTTACAGTCTCTCGCCGACCAGCAAGCTCAAAGCTGAATGGCTGCACACGCAAACCGAAGTCGTCTCCAGCTTCGTCGATCCACCAGCGGATGAAGACAGCGGCGGACGCCAGATCAATGTTTTTTCGCTCTCATACAGCGTCACGTTCTGAATGCTGTCGCCGGATACATCTGCAATCGCACTCTGATGTTTGATACAAACCAACCAGTTATCACCGAAGCAGCCAGGGTTCCACGTCGACGCCTCTCACGACAGCGTTCAGTCTGTCTCGCAGGATTAACTCCAGGTGTTTTCGTATATTCAAGGAGCTGATGCATGGAGTTCACTCTTCACGTCGTCAACCGTAAAGCGCAGACCCCTGAACGGGATGTTTGCCTGAGCCTGCCTAAGAACAGCATTGCCATTGGGCGCAACCCGGCCTGTGATCTTTGTCTCGATGATTCTGAACGCATGGTCTCTGGTCAGCATGCTCGTCTCGATGTCCGCGACGGCGGTCTGTGGGTGACAGATATCAGCCGCAACGGCACCTATCTGAACTATGCCCAGGAGCCATTGCCCTCGCATCAGGCCGTTGCCATCCGGGATGGCGACTGTTTGATAATCGGTTTTTTTGAAGTGACAGTGAACATTGATGCCCAGGCCACGCCAGCGACCTCACGCGAGCGTCCAAGACTGACTGAATCGCTTTCCAATCCATCGGACACGGCTGCCGTGACGGTTTCACCAACATCGCGTCAGGACACGCTAACCGCTGGCAGCGAATTAAGCGCTTTTCTGAGCGGTCTGGGGATCGGCAATCCGGCAGCCATCGAACAGCCTGATGCATTGCTGCGACATGCCGGCGAACTGCTACGCGCACTCGCGGCAGGTCTGACGCAAACGATGATGGGTCGCGCCCAGCTTAAGAATGAACTGCGCCTTGGCGTGACTACCATTCGTGCCTCAGACAACAACCCGTTCAAGTTTGCAGTAGATACCGACAATCTGCTGGAGTATCTCCTGCTGCGTCCAACTCCTGGATTCCTGTCAGCCGTCACCGCCGCACGGGAGGCATACGATGACATCCAGGCACATGAAATGGCGATGATGGCTGGGTTGCAAGCCGCACTGCGGGCGCTCTTTGCCCGTTTCGAGCCATCTGAACTTGAACGTCGGCTCAGTCGCGGCGGTCTTGACCAGGTCTTGCCGACAGTACGCAAGGCCAGATACTGGGATCTCTTCACCGAAACCTATGAACAGGTTGCCGCCGAGTCATCTGAAGACGTCATGCAGGTGTTCAGTGACGCCTTCGCACACGCCTATCAGGATCACATCCAGCGTCTTGCCGAGGCGCGTCGTCGCGCCTAACGCCTGTTCCAACAGGTACCGGATCGTGGTTATCAGGCGCTTAACCCAAACTCGCAACCCCGAATCGCGGCGATTCCCTGCGCACCATGCGCAATCGCCTCGTCAAGGTCGGATGGTGCCAGTCCACCCAGTGCATAAACCGGCAGTGGAACCGGTTCAACCAGTTCGGAAAAACCCGACCAGCCCAACGGTCGTGCATCGGGATGACTGGTGGTCGGCTTGACTGGAGACAGCAGCGCGTAATCGAGTCCGAGCAGTGCGGCCTGCGCCAGTTGCGCGGCATCGTGACAGGATGCGCCGACCAGATCCTGCGTCAGGCCGGGACGTGCAGTCAGTGCCATGAGCCGCCAGGCAGTGAGATGCAGGCCATGACGCGGCACATCGATCACCTGTTGCGGCTCTCGATTGAGCAGCAGACGCGCCTGATAGGCTTGACAGCGTGAATAAACCGCTTCGGCAAGCCGGCGATAAGCCGTCTCGTCCAGCGCATGTGCGCGAAGCTGGATCAAGCGGATGCCGCGTTCCAGTGCGACAGCAAGACGTTCCAGCAGTGTATCGACCTGGGAAGCCGCGCCGCTGGTAATCAGCAACAGCGGCGGCAGACGCAGTGCAGTGATGATGGGTCGGTCGGCTGCCGGAAAGACATCGTGGTTCATCGCCTCCGGTTCCAGCCAGTCGAGCGGCTGACCTTCGCGTCCCGTGGGACTGCCTGAGTAGTGATCGACCCGGCGCACATCAAGCAGGATCTGGCGGTCGCCATAATCATGATGAACCCGGATCAGTGAACGGCTGGATCGCACCTGAATACCCAGCTCTTCCTCCAGCTCGCGGGTTAGACCCTGTTCCGGTGATTCACCCGGCTCCAGCTTGCCACCCGGAAACTCCCAGAGTCCGCCCTGATGAACATGATCGGGACGTTTGGTAATCAAAACACGGCCAGCACTGTCCGTGACCGCCCCAACCATCACATGGATGCGTGTTGAACTAACTGCGGTATTCAGCGTTGATGCGAACGTAGTCATACGAAAAATCGCAGGTCAGTACCCGTGCGCTGGCATCGCCACGCCCCAGCGTGACCCGGATCAGGATGTCGGGTTCGGCCATCACGGCAGCTCCCGCCCGTTCGGTATAGTCCGACGCACGTCCACCATCGGCGACAATCAGCACCTCGCCCAGATGGATCTGTATCCGTTCGATATCCAGATCCAGAAGACCAGCGCGACCGACCGCCGCCAGGATGCGACCCCAGTTCGGGTCGGAGGCAAAGAGCGCGGTCTTGACCAGTGGCGAATGGGCAATGGTGTAGGCCACTTGCCGAGCTTCGCTGAAATCGCTTGCCTCTTCGACCAGTACCGTGACCAGTTTGGTCGCGCCCTCGCCATCACGCACGATGGCTGTTGCCAGATCCAGACAGACGGCATCCACGGCAGCCTGTAGCGCTATGCCATCCGCCGTGTCGGCATCCTCAACAGGCGGATTGCCGAGTGCCCCGGTCGCCGCCAGCACGCAGGCATCGTTGGTCGAGGTATCGCCGTCGATGGTGATGGCGTTGAAAGATGACGCGACTGCTTTCTGAAGGCAATATTGCAGGATCGCTGGCGCAACAGCGGCATCGGTGACGATGAAGGCAAGCATGGTCGCCATGTCCGGGCAGATCATCCCGGCACCCTTGGCGATGCCCGTCAAAGTCGCCGTCTGGCCGTTCAGCGTAAACTGACGCGACACCAGCTTGGGCACCGTGTCAGTGGTCATGATCGCCCGTGCCGCTGATGGCCAGACGGACGGATCGAGTCGCTCTAGCAGCGCAGGCAGCGCCGCCGCGAGACGCTCGACAGGCAGATGCTCGCCGATCACGCCGGTCGAAAAGGGCAAGATCTCATCGGGTCGGCAGCCAACCTGTCCGGCCAGCGCCACGCAGGAAAGACGGGCATCCTCAAGCCCGCGCCGTCCCGTCCCAGCATTGGCGTTTCCTGAGTTGATCAGCAGATAGCGTGGCTGAACCGTGCCCAGATGCTGACGCGCCAGCGTGACCGGCGCGGCGCAGAAGGCATTGCGGGTGAAAACCGCCGCGCAGGTGCTGCCGGGCTGCAACTCAAAAACCACCAGATCGTCACGCCCCTGATAGCGAATCCCGGCGGCACCGGTCGCCAAACGCAGACCGGAGACGGCGTGAAAGGGCAGCTCTGTTGCACTCATCGCCTTAATCGCCTTAATTTGCCTTGCCGTGGCACTGTTTGTATTTTTTGCCAGAACCGCAGGGACAGGGTTCATTACGACCGACCTTGTGGCCGTCGCGCACAAAGGTTTGCTGTCCGCGCTGGCCGTCATCATGTTCCGCGCCCGACTCATCAGACTTATCGCTGCCGAATCCTTCAAAGACTTCATGCTTGAACTCGAATGACGCCGGCGTTGAATGTGGTATCAGCGCTTCGGGTGTCTGTATTTCGAGTTTGGCCAGCGTTGTCACGACATCCTGCTTGATGGCGTCGAGCATCCCCGAAAACATCTCGAAGGCTTCGCGCTTGTATTCCTGCTTGGGATTCTTCTGGGCATAACCGCGCAGATGAATGCCCTGACGCAAATAGTCCATCGCCGCCAGATGATCCTTCCACTGGCTGTCGAGCGTTTGCAGCATCACCGCTTTTTCAAGCTGGCGCATGTTCAGCGACCCGATGGCCGCCTCTTTCTCGGCATAATGCGTGACCAGCGTGTCATGAATCCGTCGGCGCAGACTGTCCTCGTGCAGCGAGTGGTCGCTGTCGAGCCACTGCTGGAGCGGCCAGTCGCCACCGACATGCTGGGCAAGCGCCGTGCTTAACCCGGCGACATCCCATTGCTCTTCGAGACTTTCGGGCGGAATGTGCGCATCGATCAGCGCCTTGAGCGTGTCTTCCAGCATCGCCGTGACGGTGTCGGAGATATCCATGCTGTCCATTAGATCACGCCGCTGGCGATAGATCACCTTGCGCTGGTCATTGGCCACGTCATCGTATTCAAGCAACTGTTTACGGATATCGAAGTTGCGACCTTCAACTTTACGCTGGGCGTTTTCAATTGCTTTCGTGACCCAAGGATGCTCGATGGCCTCGCCCTTCTGCATCCCAAGACGCTGCATCATCTTGCCGACCCGATCCGAGGCAAAGATACGCATCAGATTGTCTTCGAGCGATAGATAAAAGCGCGATGAGCCTGGATCGCCCTGACGCCCGGAACGACCGCGCAACTGGTTGTCGATGCGCCGCGATTCGTGGCGTTCGGTACCGACAACATGCAAACCGCCCGCTGCGATGACCTGCTCGTGACGCCGTGTCCAGGCGGCACGGATGGCATCCTGATCGGCATCAGAACCCGCCTCGTCAAGTTCGGCCTCCAGATTGCCGCCAAGCACGATGTCAGTGCCGCGACCGGCCATGTTGGTGGCGATGGTGATGGCACCCGGTCGCCCGGCCTGGGCAATGATGCCCGCCTCGCGTTCGTGCTGCTTGGCGTTCAGCACCTCGTGCGGGATCTGTTCCGCGATCAGCAGCCGGTCGATGAGTTCGGAGGTTTCAATGGATGCCGTGCCAACCAGCGCCGGCTGACCGCGTTTCACGCAATCTTGAATGTCAGCAATGATCGCCTGATATTTTTCATCCTGGGTCAGATAGACCAGATCGCCGCGATCCTCGCGGATCATCGGCTGATTGGTGGGGATGACCGTGACTTCCAGTCCGTAGATCTGCTGGAATTCGTAGGCTTCAGTATCTGCCGTGCCGGTCATGCCAGACAGTTTGGGGTAGAGCCGGAACAGGTTCTGGAAGGTGATCGAAGCCATCGTCTGGTTTTCAGGCTGGATGGCCACGCCTTCTTTCGCCTCCACCGCCTGATGCAAACCTTCCGACCAGCGTCGTCCCGGCATGGTGCGCCCGGTGAATTCATCGACGATGATGATCTGGCCATCGCGCACGATGTATTCGACGTTCTTCTGAAACAGCGCATGACCGCGCAGCGCGGCATAGACATGGTGCATGAGGACGATGTTGGCCGGATCGTATAGCCCGTCGCCTTCGTCCAGCAGGCCGATTTCCACCAGCATCTGTTCAATCTTCTCGTGACCTTCCTCGCTCAGGTAGACCTGGCGCTGTTTCTCGTCAACCGAGTAATCACCTGGGCCAAAGTCAGGCTTGCCCTCGTCATTGGTGATCGGGGACTGGCGGGTCAGACGCGGGATCAGTCCGTCGATCTGCTGGTAAAGATCGGTATTGCCTTCAGATGGGCCGGAGATAATCAGCGGGGTACGCGCCTCGTCGATTAGGATCGAATCGACCTCATCGACAATGGCATAAAAGGGGTCACGCTGGGTGCGCTGTTCAGGCGTAAAAGCCATGTTGTCGCGCAGATAGTCAAAACCAAACTCGTTGTTGGTGCCGTAAGTGATGTCGGCAGCATAGGTGTCTTTGCGGGTTACGGGTCGCAGATGCCGATAGCCCTCGCTGGCAGGCGGTTCATAATCGGGATCGAAACGATAGGACGCCTGATCCGGCCCCATCCCACCCGATGAATTGATGATGCCGACCGACAACCCCAGAAAGTGATAGAGGCGTCCCATCCAGGCGGCATCACGCCGTGCCAGATAGTCATTAACGGTGACGACATGAACGCCTTTGCCAGGCAGCGCATTGAGATAGGCGGCGAGCGTAGCAACCAGTGTTTTGCCCTCGCCAGTGCGCATCTCGGCGATTTTGCCACCGTGCAGCACCATGCCGCCGACCATCTGCACGTCGAAATGACGCATCCTGAGGACACGTTTGCCCGCCTCACGCACCACCGCGAACGCTTCGGGAAGCAAACTGTTGAGATCGCTACCTGGGGCAAGTCGCGCACGGAATTCAGCCGTCTTCGCGGCAAGCGCCTGATCGGACAGTCGTGCAATTTGGGGTTCCAGCGCGTTGATCTGCGCCACGGATTTCAGCAGCGTCTTGACGAGCCGGTCGTTACGGCTCCCGAAGATCTTTTTGAACAGACGAGTAACCATCAGATGAGTTTAAGACCTGTCGGAGAAATCGGCGGATGATACCGGATTACGCTGGCCGTGGGGATAGGTCAGCGCGCTGAAGCGGGCAAATCGCGCTGCATCAACCGGGGTAACGGGCAATTCTGGTGTCTGACGTCAAACGGGCTGGGTCGTTGAGATAGGGCATGGGATCAACTGGATGGTCATCCACGCGAACTTCAAAATGCACATGCGGTCCGGTTGCAGTTCCGGTTGCACCAACTGTGGCGATCTGCTGACCGCGCCGCACCCGTTGCCCGTTATCAACCAGGTTAGTGGTATTGTGCGCATAGCGCGTGACCAGACCGTTGCCATGCTGGACATCGATCACATTCCCGTAACCATTGCGTCGCCCACTGTAGATCACGACGCCATCTGCCACGGCCTTGATCGGTGCACCACGCGCACTGGCGAAATCCACGCCCTCGTGCATCATTCGCGCTTTTCTGATCGGATGGACGCGAAAGCCAAAGGGCGACGAGATATAGCCGAAATGCACCGGCCAGCTTGTCGGTGCAGATTGTGTCAGCAATTCAGTCTGTGGAATCACATCGTCAAGCATATCGAGCTTGCGCTGCCGATCCTGAATCAGATTGACCATGCTACTGAGTTCAGTCGCGAGCTCTTTGATGGTGTAATCGCGCACTGGCCCCTGTTCCGGGCCACCCTGTGGCGGCGGATTGACGAAATCGAATTCTTCAGGGTTCAGCCCGGACATCCGCACCAGACGCTCTCCCAGCGCATTGAGTCGCAGAAGTTCCGCCTGCATCGCGCCTAAACGCACGGCAAGCGTATTGACAGACTGGGCATTAGCCAGCGCATCCCCGTTAGGGATTGCCCTGCCCAGGCTATTCAGCACAGTTTCCTGATGCCCGATCCAGAAGCCCAGTCCGGCGCTGGCAAAGGTCAGTACGGAGGTGGCCAAGAGCACTGTAACGGCCTGTCCGCGAGCGTTTTTTGTTCGATCGTGGTGGTTCATCGTTTTTTCTCTGCTTGGTTCGTGTTCACGATTGACTGGAAAGACAACAGATGCGTCATCGTCAATTTTCACACATCGGCGACCTGCTGCAAAACAGCCAGGCGACTTGCCGACTGCTCGAACGCCGTCAGCATGAAGAAGAACTGCTTATCTGGATTCGTGCCCGGCTTCCCGAACCGATGCGGGCACATTGTCTGGATGTGGGCATCAGCGGTGAACGGCTGACGCTTTATTTTGATTCCCCGGCATGGACAACGCGGGCGCGTTTCCTTGCGATGGATCTCTTGGCTGAATTGAAAGGACGACAGATTACGGAGGTCTACAGTCAGGTTCGCCTGAGCCATCCGGCGGGAACGGCTCAGGCGACACGGATGACAGTCGTGTTGTCGCTCAAGGCAGCAAGACACCTGCTTGATGCCGCCGAGCATCTTCGGAACCCGGAGCTGAGTGAGGCGTTCAGGCGTCTTGCCACGCGCCACACACCAAAAGAACACACCTGAAATAATCAGATCAGATTGCCGCCACGGGTTGCGCGTAGCAGATCGGCGCTGTCGCCGAATCCTCAAAGACAACTTCTTCCCAAGCGGTCGCGTCGGCAACCAACGCGCGCAGGAGCATGTTGTTCAGTCCATGCCCGGATTTATGTGCCGTGAAGGCACCGATCAGTGTGTGACCCAGCAGATAAAGATCGCCGAGCGCATCGAGAATCTTGTGTTTGACAAACTCGTCTTCGAAACGCAGACCTTCCTCATTGAGGACGCGGTATTCATCCACCACGACAGCGTTATCCAGACTGCCACCCAATGCCAGGTTGTGCTGACGCAGGGTTTCAATTTCGCGCAGGAACCCAAAGGTGCGTGCCCGGCTTACTTCGCGCACGAATGACGAGGTTGAAAAATCCATGGTTGCCCGGTTTGCCCGCGCATTGAACGCCGGGTGGTCAAAGTCAATCGAAAAATCGACTTTGAACCCATTGTAAGGCGTCAGACGGGCAATCTTGTCACCATCGCGCACCTCAACCGGATGCGTGATGCGAATGAAACGCTTGGGCTGATGCTGTTCCTCGATGCCGGCCTGCTGGATCAGGAAGACAAAGGGTGCCGCGCTGCCATCCATGATTGGCACTTCGGCGGCACCCACGTCTACGCATGCATTGTCGATCCCCAGTCCCGCAAAAGCAGACAGCAGATGTTCGACTGTCGAGATGCGCACGTCGCCTGATGCCAGCGTCGTCGACAGACGGGTATCAGAGACATTAAATGGCGTCGCCCGGATCTCGACCGGCTGGTCTAGATCCACGCGCCGAAACAGGATGCCCGAATCAGGTGCCGCCGGACGGAGCGTCAGCTCAATCTTTTCACCCGTGTGCAGACCGATTCCGGTGGCGCGGATGACATTCTTCAAGGTGCGTTGCCTGAGCATCGGTCGGTTCTCCCATCGCAGTCCACGGCGGCTGACGGCTCAACAAGGTGACGTGACTCAGACAGCGATCCTGTCTGATATTATCGACGTTACCTGTGCGTCATGGCGGTCTTGCGCTCCAGCATCTGAAGCGCACTGAACCATATCCTAGGGTTTTCCCGAACGCTTTTCAAGCTCAATATCGAATACGGCAAAATACCTTTGTTTTTTAAGCTAATTTAATAAGAGGGAATCCCCTTATCAATCCGCTTGGTGACGCAGGAAAGCCGGAATGTCCAGATAGTCCATATCCTCGCCCATCGCTTCAGTGGACACCGAAGAACCACCGCGCTCTTTCTTGCGAACGATGGCCGGACGACGACCCATCTCACGGTAGTCCGGCTGGCCATCATTGAGGTCAGCTCCGCCGACCAGACGCATGGTGGATTCGCCAGACAAACGTTTGTTCATGATGACGCGACGTTCACCCAGTCCGGTTGCGACCACGGTGACGCGCAGCTCGTCTTCAAGCTCCATGTCGACGACGGTGCCGATGACCACGGTGGCTTCATCGTCGGCAAAATCGCGCACCGTGTTACCGACTTCGTCGAATTCGCCAAGGGTCAGGCTCGGCCCGGCGGTGATGTTGACCAGAATGCCCTTGGCGCCTGCAAGATCGATATCTTCCAGCAGCGGACTCTTGATGGCGGCTTCGGCGGCCTCGCGAGCGCGATGTTCGCCGCTTGCCGATCCGGTTCCCATCATCGCAATGCCCATGTTAGACATGACGGTTTTGACATCGGCGAAGTCGACGTTGATCAGACCTCGGCACGTAATGAGTTCGGCAATGCCCTGGGTCGCGTTGAGCAGCACGTCATTGGCCGCCTTGAAAGCATTGAGCAGGCTCATGTCTTTGCCGAGGACGGCCAGCAGCTTTTCATTGGGGATGGTGATCAGTGAATCGACCGACTTGGCGAGTTCGGCGATACCCTCCTCGGCGACCCGTCGACGTCTGGCGCCTTCAAACGGAAACGGCTTGGTCACCACGGCGACGGTCAGGATGCCAAGTTCCTTAGCGACCTGAGCCACCACCGGAGCCGCGCCGGTTCCAGTGCCGCCACCCATGCCAGCGGTGATGAACACCATGTCGGCACCACTGAGCGCCTCCTGGATGCGGTCGCGGTCTTCGATGGCGGACTGACGTCCGACATCAGGATCGGCGCCTGCGCCCAAGCCCTTTGTAATCCCGGCGCCAAGTTGCAGGATCGTTCTGACATTGGAGCTTTTCAGCGCTTGGGCATCGGTGTTGGCGCAGATGAAATCCACGCCCTCGATAGTCGATGCCACCATATGATTGACCGCGTTGTTGCCGCCGCCACCGACACCGATGACCTTGATAACGGCATTCTGACTGTGTGTATCCATCAGTTCAAACATTGACTAGACCCTCAAAATTAAAGACGTAACCTTGTGCAGTCGTGCGACTGCCCCCGACCTAACCGGTATCTCTATCACACACCCAACCCGAGATCGCAAGCGGCGATCAATCAAGCAAAATGCTAAAAATTACCCTGAAACCAGCGACGAATACGCGACCAGACACCTTTGAATCCGAGATTTTCAGCCAGCTCGGTATGCATCGAAAAGCGATGCTGGCGCGCATACATCAATAATCCAACGCCCGTGGCATGAATGGGATTGTTGACAACCTCGTCCATGCCGATGACATGCTGCGGCAAACCCAGGCGTACCGGCATATGAAAGACCTCTTCAGCCAGTTCGATCAGCCCCTGCATCTTTGCGCTACCACCGGTTAGCACCACGCCACCCGCGACCAGATCCTCGAAACCGCTGCGGCGCAGTTCGTTATGCAGCAGCGTCAACAGCTCCTCATAACGCGGTTCGACCACCTCGGCCAGCGTCTGGCGCGAGAGACAGCGTGGCGGACGGTCGCCGATGCTGGGCACCTCGATGGTTTCGCCATTGCCAGCGAGCTGCGTCAGGGCACAGGCATGCTGCACCTTGATGAGTTCGGCGTGCTGGGTCGGCGTGCGCAGCGCCACGGCGATGTCATTGGTGACCTGATCTCCGGCGATAGGAATGACTGCCGTGTGGCGGATCGCGCCATCGGTGAACACCGCCAGATCCGTGGTTCCACCACCAATATCAATGACGCAGACGCCAAGTTCCTTTTCATCTTCGCTGAGCACAGCATAGCTGGAACTCAACTGAGCCAGCACCAGATCATCCACTTCCAGCCCGCAGCGCCGGATGCACTTGATGATATTCTGAGCGGCACTGACCGCGCCGGTAACCATGTGTACCCGTGCTTCCAGACGCACCCCGCACATTCCGATGGGTTCGCGGATGCCTTCCTGGTTATCGATGATGAATTCCTGCGGCAAGATGTGCAGGATCTTCTGATCCGCAGGAATCGCTACCGCCCGCGCCGCGTCGATGACACGATCCACGTCAGACTGCGAGACCTCGACCTCTTTGATCGCGGTGATCCCGTGCGAATTAAGACTGCGTACATGGCTGCCGGCGATCCCGGCATGAACCGAATGGATCTCGCAGCCGGCCATCAGCTCGGCTTCCTCGACCGCCCGCTGGATCGACTGCACGGTCGACTCGATATCCACCACCACGCCTTTTTTCAAGCCGCGTGACGGATGGGTTCCAATGCCGATGATCTCAATCTGGTCGTCGTCCTTGAGTTCACCCACCAGACAGGCGATCTTCGAGGTGCCGATATCCAGCCCCACCAGAAGGTTTTTGTCGTTACGTCGCGACATTTCCGTTTTATCCTCGATTGCCGGATCGCGCACTGCGATCCGTGTGAGCACGGTCAACAGAGTCCGTGCCTGGAGCCCATTTCACGGCAAAACCGTTACTGTAACGCAGGTCGACCGCCAACGGCTGACCGGCGGCCTCAAGCTGCGGCGCACTGGCGATGAAACGCGCCAGGCGCTCCTCGACCGCAGTGGTTCCAAGTCGCAGATCAGTTCCCATGACCAATTTGATGCGCCAATCTCCGCGTGCATCAACCGACAGCGCCTGAATCAGATGCCCCGCCCGCATCAGTTCATCACGCCACTGCTGGTAGCGTCTGACCACCTCTTTGGCATGTTGGTCATCGCCTTCCAGCACTGGCAGGCCAGCCGGAATTAATCCGGCTCCCGGATGAAAGACCACGCCCTCGGCAGTAATGAGCTGATCGGTGTTCCAGCGCGCAATTGGACGACGCTCCTCAATCTGCACCTGCAAACGATCCGGCCACACCCGCCGCAGACTGGCGCGACCCACCCAGGGAAGACTCTCGGCTGCTGACTTGAGATCGCCCAGATCCGCCGTCAGGATGCCACCGCGCAAACGCTGGCCGATAATATCTTCGAGCAGACGCGATGAATGGTGATGAAGCTCTCCAGTTACCTCGATGACGCGGATCGGTAGCAGACGCGGCTCCCAGTATCCGAATGCCCAGACTACCGATGCCATCGCCAGCAACAACAGCACGCCCATCACGGCGCGCAGCCGCGCCCACCAGGAACCGGCTGCTCCCTGCAATGACTGAAGTGGAACCGGCACATCTTTGCGAGCATTACCGGCGCTAGTCGCAACCGGCGCGGCGTCACCGGGCTGATCCTGATCGGAGTCAGCGCACTCAGCCACGAACTAGGCTCGTTTCCAGAATCTGCCACGCCAGGGTTTCAAAATCGAGTCCGGCAACCCGCGCTGCCATCGGCACCAGACTATGGTCGGTCATCCCCGGCACAGTATTGATTTCCAGCAGATACGCACGCCCGTCTGCATCCAGCATCAGATCAACCCGACCCCAGCCACTCGCGCCCACCGCCTCGAAGGCATCCAGCGACAACTGACGCAGGCGTAATTCAGTCGCCGCATCCAGTCCGCAAGGACAGTGATAACGGGTGCTGTTGGCCTGGTATTTTGCATCGAAATCATAGAAAGCGTGGGGTGTCTCCAGCCGGATCAAGGGCAATGCCGCCTGACCCAGGATGGCACAAGTATATTCGGCTCCCTGAATCCAATGTTCGGCAAGCACCAGGTCATCGAACTTGGCAGCCACTCGCCAGGCGCGCTCCAGCGCATCGACAGTTTCCACCCGCGCCATGCCAATGCTCGATCCTTCGTGAACCGGCTTGATCATCAGCGGAAAACCGAGCGCCGCCGCAGCGGGTAGATCCGTCGCCCCGCGCAGCAGAACCGATTCAGCGGTCGGCAGATCACAGCCCGCCCAGGCGAGCTTGCAACGATATTTATCCATTCCGAGTGCCGAGCCCAGCACCCCGGAACCGGTATAGGGAAGACCAATGGTTTCCAGTGCGCCCTGGATCTGGCCATCCTCGCCACCGCGTCCGTGCAGGATGATGAATGCACGGTCATAACCACCGTCATGCAGTTGCGCCAGCACGGTTTCATCCGGGTCGAGCGGATGAGCATCGACCCCTTTCGACAGTAGCGCCGCAAGCACCGCACGGCCACTCTTGAGCGAAATCTCACGCTCTGCCGCACGCCCACCCAGCAGCACGGCAACCTTGCCGAAGCGCTCTGCTGTTGCTGCCGTTGTCGTCATGGGAAACCTCCGCCAACACGTCTGACCTCGGGAACCAGACGGATTCCTGTGTGCTGCTCGACGGTGTTTTGCACATGCCTGATCAGCGCGGCAATGTCCGTCGCCGTCGCTATCCCGGTATTGATGATGAAATTCGCGTGTTTTTCAGACACCTGAGCGCCGCCTATCTGATAACCCTTGAGTCCCAGCGCATCGATCAGACGCGCTGCGTGATCGCCGGGCGGATTGCGAAACACCGAACCGCAGCTCGGTAGACCGATCGGCTGTGTTTGTGCACGTCGCTCCAACAGTTCGCGCATCCGTTCCAGCGCTGCCTTGCCATCGCCCAGCAGCAGTTCCAGTTCGACATCCAGAAACCACTCGCCTGGAGGCCCTGTCACTTCACGGTAGCTCCAAACGAAATCCGCAGCCGCCCGTTCACGCACCGTCCCGCGCCGGTCGATGGTCTGCACCCGCCGCACATATGGCCAGGTTTCCCCATCCCAGGCACCCGCATTCATCGTCAGGGCACCGCCCAGGGTACCGGGAATGCCCGCTAAAAATTCGACGCCAACCAGATTTAGACGTGCGGCAAACCGTGCAAATTTGGCACAGGGAACACCAGATTCCGCATAGATCCGGTTGTCGGCGCACTGCTCTAGGCGCGTCAGACAGCCTAGCGTGTGGATGACCGTCCCTGCAAATCCCTGATCATCGACCAGCAGGTTGCTCCCCAGTCCCAGCCACAGCAGTGGCTCATCCGGCTCCAGTTGTCCTAGAAAAGCTGCCAGATCAGCGGCATCCGCCGGTCGATAAAAGCGTCGCGCCAAGCCGCCAACCCGCCAGCTCGTATGCCGGGACAGCGGTTCGTTCAGTCGCAGTTCGCCTCTCAGTGTTGTCATTTCAGTTGTCAGAGATTGTTGTCGGGAACGTTTTAGACGCAAGCCGCTCCGGCAGCCGCGCCGCAAGTGCGCCGATGTCGCCCGCACCCGAGACCAGCAGGATGTCGTCATCCAGCAGCAGGTTGGCCAGCAGTCCAGGCACCTCATCGACGCCCTGCGCGAAAATTGGGTCGATCACGCCGCGCACACGGATCGCACGACTTAGGGCACGTCCATCGGCACCGGCGATGGGAGCCTCGCCTGCTGGATAGACATCGCAGAGAATCAGTGCATCGACACTCGATAGCACCGCCACGAAATCCTCGAATTGTTCCTGAGTGCGACTATAACGATGGGGCTGGAACACCAGCACCAGTCGCCGACCCGGCCAGCCGTCGCGGATTGCAGCCAGGGTTGCGGCGACTTCGCGTGGATGATGGCCGTAATCGTCCACCAGCAGCAGTCGGCGACCCTGGGCGTCAGTCAGCGCCGTGGTGACAAAGCGCCGTCCAACCCCTTCAAACCGGGTCAGCGCCCGTGCGATGGCATCCTCATCGACACCCAGTTCCAGCGCCACCGTGATCGCCGCCAGCGCATTCAGCACATTGTGGCGACCAGGCAGATTGAGCGTGACTGGCATGGGCTGCTCCAATTCCGCGCCATGCACCAGGAAGGAAGTCCGCATCCCCTCCTGCCGTAGATCGCTTGCCCGCACATCCGCTTCAGGACGGGTGCCATAGGTGCGCACCGCACGTGCCATCATGGGCACCAGCGAGCGCAATTCATCGTCATCAATGCAGAGTACCGCCAGACCATAGAAAGGCAGATGGTGCAGGAATTCCATGAAAGTGCTGCGCAAGCGGTTAAAGTCGTTGCCGTAAGTGCGCATGTGATCGGCATCAATGTTGGTGACGATCGAGATCATGGGTTGAAGATAGAGAAAGGAGGCGTCGCTCTCGTCGGCTTCGGCCACCAGATATTTGGTCGTGCCTAGCTTGGCATTGGCACCGGCGCTGTTGAGCCGCCCGCCAATGACGAAGGTCGGATCGAGACCGCCCTCGGCGAGGATGCTTGCCACCAGACTGGTCGTGGTGGTCTTGCCATGCGTTCCTGCCACCGCCACGCCGTAATAGAAACGCATGAGTTCGGCGAGCATCTCGGCGCGGCGCACAATGGGAATCCGGGCGGCACGGGCACCCTGAATCTCGGGATTAGCCTCGTCGATGGCGGTGGACACCACCACGGCATCGGCATCCGCAACCTGTTCGGCGCGGTGTCCAATGAAGATTTCGACGCCCAGTCCACGCAGTCGGCGGGTCGTTTCGCTCTCGCGCTGATCTGAACCGGCGACTTCGTAGCCCAGATTCGCCATGAGTTCAGCGATGCCGCTCATGCCCGCGCCACCGATCCCGATGAAGTGCAGACGCCGTACCCGCCCCATCCGCGCCGCCGAGTGTTGACGATGTGCATTCATCGGGCGGTGATTCCAGCGTGTGCGAGCGTCAGGCAGGTTGCCGCGATCCGTGCCGCCGCATCGGGTTTCGCCAATGCGCGGGCGCGTTCGGCCATCGCCAGCAGCATGACATGATCGCCAAGCAGTTCAGTCAGAAGCGCCGTCAGACCCGCAGCAGTGAGGTCGTGCTGGATGACCAGGCGCGCAGCCCCGGCATCCGCCAGATAGCGGGCATTGCCCGTCTGATGATCATCGACCGCGAAAGGATAGGGCACGAGCACTGACGCGACTCCGGCGGCAGCCAGTTCGGAGACCGTCAACGCGCCAGCGCGACAGACCACCAGATCGGCCCAGGCGTAAGCCTCAGCCATGTCGCGGATAAAGGGTGTGACCTCCGCCGCGACGCCTGCCTCGCGATAGGCATCACGGGCGGCAGCCAGGGTGCGTTCGCCTGCCTGATGCCGCACCTCAGGACGCGCCGCGACCGGCATCGCGGACAGCGCGGCAGGCAGCATTCCGTTCAGCGCCTGAGCACCCAGCGAGCCGCCCAGCACCAGCAGGCGCCGTGCGCCGACACGCCCGCTGAGGCGTTCAGCGGGCGGCGGCAGATCGAGGATGGTCTGACGTACCGGATTACCGGTGGCCAGCGCACGACATCTGTTCGGAAAACTGCCCGGAAAAGCTTCAAAGACCTGGGTGGCAATGCGCGACAGCCATTGATTGGTCAGGCCGGGGATAACGTTCTGTTCGTGGATCACGAGCGGCAATCCCAGCAGACGCGCCGCCAGCCCACCCGGCCCCGAAACGAATCCGCCCATGCCGAGCACCAGCGCAGGACGCCGACGACGCAGAATCTGGTGCGCCTGCCAGAGCGATCCTAACACCCTAAAGGGTGTCCACAGCCGCTGCACCAGTCGCTTGCCGCGCAGACCCTCAACGCATAACCATTCGATCTCGAAACCGTGCTCAGGAACCAGGTGCGCTTCCATTCCCTGACGGGTGCCGATCCAGACGATCTGCGCACCATGATTCCGCAGATGCTCGGCCACCGCCAGCGCCGGAAACACATGGCCACCGGTACCACCAGCCATGATCGCTATGTACGCACCCATGGAATCTCCCTTGCCGCTCTGTTTTTCGCGCTGGACGATTTACCCTGAGCTGTACCGAAAGCCGGCACTGTTGGAGATTGCCCCGGAATATCAACCTGTGCACTCAATGCTTTTCGATGGCGTTCAGGACGCGGCACCGCGTTAAAAGGCAGTGGCGCAAATGACCGCCCGTCAGCATCACCCAGAATGCGCCGCTTGGGTCGATTGTCAGATGCTAGTTGGCGCATGTGGAGATCAATCCGCAACAGGATGGCAATCGCCATGCAGCCCACCATGAGACTGTTGCTGCCATAGCTCATGAACGGCAAAGTCAGCCCTTTGGTGGGCAGCATTCCCACATTGACGCCAAGATTGACAAACGCCTGCAAGCCGAGCCAGAGACCGATTCCTTGCGCGACATACCCCGCAAAGGGCTGTTCTAGCGCATGCGCCCGTACGCCGATGGTAAAGGCGCGCCAGGAGAGAAAGACAAAAGCAGCGATCAGCGACAGGATGCCAACGAGACCAAATTCCTCACCGATGACAGAAGCCAGAAAGTCGGTATGCGCCTCCGGCAGAAAAAACTGTTTCTGGATTCCGTTGCCCAGACCCACTCCCAACCACTCGCCGCGTCCGAAAGCAATCAGTGCCTGACTGAGCTGATAGCCTGAATTGAATGGATCTTGCCAGGGATCGAGAAAGGAGATGACGCGCGCCATCCGGTAAGGCGACAGGAAGACCAGCGCCACCAGCCCCACGCCCACCACGCCAAATAGCACGGCAAATGGCAGCAGGCTGACGCCGCCCAGAAACAGCAGACCCATCACGGTTACCAGCATCACCGCCGTGGTTCCAAAATCAGGCTGCATGAGCGTCAGCGCGGCCGCAACCCCGATCAGAATCATGGGACGGATGAACCCGGAGATCCGATTGGCGACCGCATCAGCATGACGCACCAGATAACCGGCGACATAGATGACGGCGAACAGCTTGAGGAATTCGGAGGGCTGAAGATTCATTGGTCCCAGCGGAATCCAGCGGGTCGCGCCATTCACCGTGCGTCCGATGCCTGGTACCAACACCAGCACCAGCACCAAGATGCTCAGCAGAAACAGCCATGTCCCCGAACGCTCCCAGCGCTCCAGCGGAACACGATAGGCCAGCAGCCCCAGTGCCAGCCCCAGCGCCAGCGCGATGGCGTGGCGAATCACGTAATAGAAGGGATCGTTGCAGCATTTTTCGGCAATCGACATGGACGCCGAGGACACCATGACAAAACCAAACGCTAAAAGCCCGATGGCACAGATCAGCAGCGGATAGTCCAGCGCCGGAGCACGCTCGCGCCGACGCTGACCAGGACGGCTGGAGCGCACGGCGGCGGCAGCGCGATTGCGCTCTGCGCCGATCATGACAGCCGTCTCCGCACCGCCTCGGCAAAAACCCGACCGCGATGCGCATAGTTGTCGAACATGTCAAAGCTGGCGCATGCCGGAGACAGCAGCACGCAATCACCCGGACGAGTCAGATCTGCGGCCTGGCGCACCGCATCCGCCATGTCGGCGGCATGACATAGCGGCACGCTCCCGGACAGTTCGCGTTCGATCAGAGAAGCATCACGTCCGATCAGCACCACCGCCCGCGCCGCCCGTGTCACGGCGGGTCGCAGTGAAGCAAAATCGGCACCCTTGCCCTCCCCTCCGGCAATCAGCACCGCCCGCCCTGTCGCGCCATCCGGCACTAGACCCTCCAGCGCCGCGACAGTCGCGCCCGGATTGGTTCCCTTGGAATCATCGTACCAGCGCACCCCATCACGCTCGCCCACCAGTTCACTGCGATGCGCCAAACCTGGAAAGGTTCGCAGCACGGACAGCGCATTGATCAATCCATCATCAGGCGCGATAGCCGTCCACAACGCCAACGCGGCCAGCGCATTCGCCAGATTATGCCGTCCGGAAAGCGCCACCTCAGATGTCGGCATCAAGGGTGTCGCGCCACGGCAGAGCCAGCTTTCGCCATCCACGACGCGCAAGCCAAAATCGTCTGCATTCGGCTCGCCCATGGTAAAACCAATCTCGGACGTTCCGGCGTCACGCGGCATGGCGACAACCCGTGGATCATCACGGTTGACCACGGCAACCCGCGCCCGGCGATAGATGTTGGCCTTGGTCTGTGCATAAGCGGCCAGATTCGGATAACGATCCAGATGATCAGCGGCGATGTTCAGCACCACCGCCACGTCCGCTCGCAAGCCTGGCGTGGTCTCCAGTTGAAAGCTCGACAGTTCGATCACGTAGAGCGCGACATCATCAGCCAGCAGATCAAGCACCGGCTCGCCAAGATTGCCGCCAACCGCCACTGTCTGTCCAGACTGACGAGCCATCAGACCGACCAGCGTCGTCACCGTGCTCTTGCCATTGGAACCGGTAATGGCGCAGATCGGAGCTTGCGCCGACTGCACAAACAGTTCGACATCACCGATGACTGGTACGCCCCGTTCCAGTGCCGCCTGGATCAGCGGTTCAGAAACCGGCACCCCTGGACTGACGACCAGTTGCGTAGCCGCTGCGAAGACTTCCGGCTCGAAGCCACCGACATAGACCGGCACTTCTGGCAGTTCCTGGCGCAGTGCATCCAGTCCGGGCGGCGTGACACGCGAATCGGTCACGACCACCGACACGCCCTGGGCATGGAGATAACGCACACAGGAGAGACCGGTCTTGCCGAGACCAACGATCAGGGTGCTGTTGGGAGCAAGGGGTGATTCCGTGCGGTTCTCCTGTTTTTTTTCGTGGTTGATCATGGCGCTCACCGAATCTTTAGACTCGCCAGACCGATCAGCACCAGCACCACGGTTATGATCCAGAAACGCACGATGACCCGTGGTTCAGGCCAGCCTTTGAGTTCAAAGTGATGATGCAGCGGAGCCATCCTAAAGATGCGCTTGCCGGTCAGCTTAAATGAGATGACCTGCATCATCACCGATACCGTTTCCATCACGAACACGCCACCCATGATGAACAGCACCAGCTCCTGACGCGCCGCCACGGCGACGACGCCCAGCGCCGCGCCTAACGCCAGGGCACCGACATCGCCCATAAAAACCTGTGCCGGATAGGCATTGAACCAGAGAAATCCCAGCCCAGCTCCAACCAGCGCCGCGCAGAAGATCACCAGTTCACCGACTTCAGGGAGATGCGGGATCAACAGATAATTAGCGATCTGCGCATGACCCGCCGCATAGACAAAGATTGCCAACGCACCCGCGACCAGTACTGTCGGCATGATCGCCAGACCATCGAGTCCGTCGGTCAGATTGACCGCGTTGCTGGCACCGACAATCACGAAATAGGTCAGCAGAATGAACCATGGGCCGAGCTGGATTGCCACATTTTTGGTATAGGGAATCAGCAGCGCGGTTTCAGCCGGTGAGACCGCCGTGGCATAGAGCAGGAAAGCGGCGGCAAATCCGGCGAGTGTCTGCCAGAAATACTTCCAGCGAGCCGCCAGGCCACGCGGATCACGCATCACCAGCTTTTTATAGTCATCGATCAGTCCGATCACGCCGAAAGCCAGGGTTGTCAGCAGTACGATCCAGACATAACGGTTCTCCAGATCAGACCACAGGAGCGTACTGATCCCAACAGCCACCAGAATGAGTGCGCCACCCATCGTGGGTGTTCCAGATTTGGAGAGATGACTTTGTGGGCCATCGTCACGGACGGTCTGTCCGATCTTGAACGCACGCAGACGCCGGATCATGGGACGCCCGATCAGGAGGGCGATCAGCAGGGCGGTCATGACGCCCAGAATGGCACGCAGCGTCAGGTAGCGGAACACATGGAATCCGCCATACACATCAGACAGCCATTCAGTGAGATAAAGCAACATTTCTAAAGTCCCATCCCAGCGCACAGCGCATCGACAACCCGTTCCATCCGCGCCAGACGCGACCCCTTCACCAGCAACCGGTCATCCGCATCCAATTCGGCTGGCAACCAGTCAAGCAGCGCCGACTGATCGGTGAAATGGCGACCACCCGCACCGAATGACTGGCTAGCAGCGGCGCTCAGAGTGCCGACCGTGACCAGTCGGTTAATCCCGACAGTTCGTGCCATCACGCCAATCTCTTCATGCAGTTGAACGACGTCCGACCCCAGTTCGGCGAGGTCGCCGAGTATCAGCCAGCGCCGACCGGGCAACGCGACCAAAACGTCAATAGCTGCCGCGATGGAATCCGGGTTGGCGTTATAGGTGTCGTCAATGATGCCAAGGCTGCCGCAGCGACGCGGACACAGACGCCCTTTGACTGGCGACAATCCAGCCAGACCATCGCGGATCGCCGTGTCACCAAGACCGAACGCCAGTGCCGCCGCTGTCGCTGACAAGGCATTGATAACGTTGTGATAACCGGCCAGACGCAGCGTCAATGGGATCTCGCGCCCGCTGACACGCGCCACAAAGTCCGTGCGAAAACCTGCTTCATCCCAGACGAGACAAATGCTCGACGCCTGAGCCATCACATCGGCCTGTGTTGCGGCCGCATCATTGAGTGCAAAGGTCAAGAACCGCCGCCCTGCGGCCAGCTCCTGCCACATTCCGAGATAAGGCGAATCGCCAGCAACCAACAACTGACCAGCGGCAGGAAGTCCAAGTGCAATCTCGCCCTTGGCGGCAGCCACGCCAGCAAGACTGCCGAACCCTTCCAGATGTGCGCGTCCGACATTGGTTATGATCGCCAGATCAGGCCGAGCGATGTCGGTCAGATAGGCGATCTCGCCCGGATGATTCGCACCCATTTCCAGCACCAGAAACGCTTCGTCACGCGCTCGCAGCAGTGTTAGCGGCATCCCGATGTCGTTGTTGAGGTTGCCCTGGGTGGCCAGCACCCGACCCGCCTGTGCCAGAATCGCGGCGATCATTTCCTTGACTGTGGTCTTGCCGTTACTCCCCGTGATGGCAACGACCCGACCCGCAAAACGCTGACGCCAGACTGCTGCCAGGCGTCCCAGTCCCAGCCGGGTATCCTCGACGATCCACTGTGGCAGGTCGAGCGGCAACGGATGATCGACCAACGCCGCCACCGCACCCGCAGACTGTGCGGCAGCGACATAGTCATGACCATCAAAATGCTCGCCACGCAGTGCAACGAAAAGCTGCCCCGCACAGTCGGCGCGTGAATCGGTGCCCACCGAACTGAACGCACGATCCTTGCCATGCAGCCGTCCGCCAGTCTTCGCCATGGCCTGCGCCAACGTCCACATCATGGCGCAAGTTCCTGGTGCGCCAGCAGCATGGCAGGTTCAAGATCATCTGGCGGCACGTTGAAGAGTCGTAGTGCGCCTTCCATGACTTTCTGGAACACCGGTGCCGCCACGACGCCGCCGTAATAGTCTTTTCCGCCGGGCTCGTCGATCATGACCACCATCACGAGACGCGGCTTGCCAGCAGGAACGAAGCCCGCGAAGACGGATTGATAACGGTTCACCGCATAGCCGTGTGCACCGGCTTTTTTTGCGGTACCGGTCTTGCCGCCCACCCGATAGCCGGCTATCTGCGCCCGTTTGGCAGTGCCCTGATCAGAGACCACTGTCTCCATCATGGCTCGCACCTTCCGTGCCGTATTCGCGCTTAGCAGCCGAACCGTTTTGGATGCAGCAAGTGCTGGGTCACGCTTGATAAGCGTCACTGGACGCTTGACCCCATCTGCTGCCAATACGCTGTAAGCCTGCGCCAGTTGCAGAGCCGTCACCGAGAAACTGTACCCAAAGGCCATCGTGGCATGTTCAAAGGGGCGCCAGCGCGAATAATGACGCAGGTTTCCCGGACTCTCGCCAGGGAAGACGACACCCGTCACATGACCAAAGCCAAGCTGGTCGTACAGACCCCAGAGGCTGGCATAATCCATCATCTGTGCGATCTTGACCGAGCCCACGTTACTGGATTTTGTGATCACGCCGGTCACGTCGAGCGTACCGTAACTGTGGACATCGCGCACCACATTCGGGCCGACCTTCATCATGCCCCCGCTGGTATTGATGCGCGTGTTCGGCGTGATCAGACCGCGTTCCAGCGCCGCCGCCACCACGAATGGCTTGACCGTCGAGCCGGGTTCCATCACATCGGTGAGTGCCCGGTTGCGCCGCCGCTCAGTGTCGCCACCGCGTTCGACATTCGGGTTATAGCCGGGCTGGTTGACCATCGCCAGCACCTCGCCCGTATTGACGTCCAGCACCACTACCGAGCCGCCCTTAGCCTTTTGTTCCTTGACGGCAGACATCAGCTCGCGATAAGCCAGAAACTGTAGCCGACGATCCAGGCTCAGCACTAAATCACGCCCCTGATGCGGTGGACGGATCTGCTCAACCTCTTGCACGATGCGGTGACGGCCATCACGGATCAGCCGCCGCAGACCGGGTTCCGATTTCAGTTGTGGATCATAGGCTAGCTCGATGCCTTCCTGGCCGCGATCCTCAATGTCGGTAAATCCAACGACATGGCTGAAAACCTCTGCGCCTGGATAAAAACGCCGGTATTCAGTTTCAAAATCGACCCCATCGAGCTTGTAGCTGGCGATGACCTCCCGCACCTCACGCGCTTCCTCAAAGCTCACGCGACGTTTTAGATAGAGGAAGCCACGTTCACGGTTGGACTCGATTTTCTCTGTCAATTCAGCGGTATTCAGTCCAAGCGCGGCAGCCAGTGCTGGCAGTGCATCTGGATACTGAACCAGCTTGCGCGGCTCCGCCCAGACCGTTTCAACCGGCGTGCTCACGGCCAGCGGTTCACCATTACGATCTGCGATCATGCCGCGTCTAGCGGCAATCTCGCCAACCCGCAGATAGCGCCGCTCACCCTCGTTGCGCAGAAAATCAGTTTCGATCACCTGACGGTAAAACACTGCGCCGGAAAGCAGCACAAAAGCACCCGAAAGCAGTCCCATCAGCCAGCGGCGGCGCAGATGAAAATCAGGCTTGGCGCGACGCGGCATCTCTTTCCGCGCACGACGCTTAAGGGTGGCCATGACCAGTTTCCTCAATCAGGAGCACGTCGCCAACCCGAGGGGCGAACATGCCAAGTTCATAACGTGCCTTATGCTCGACGCGGACGTGCGTGGACAGCGCCGCTTCCTCGAGTCGCAGACGGTTCCATTCCACATCGATGGTGTCGCGCTGTTCGCGCAGCTTCTGCAAATCACTAAAAGCGATGCGCGTCAGATATTTGGCATGAACCACCGCCACCGCCGAGGCGATCACGGCAAGGGTGAGCGCCACTGTGATCCACAGCGTGGTGCGTGTCATGACGCCACGACCACCGACAGCCGTTCGGCGACCCGCATGATCGCGCTGCGTGAGCGTGGATTGGCCGCAAGCTCCATGGCACCTGGACGTATCGGTTTGCCGATTGCCCGCAAATTGCCGCAGGTCTCGGTCGTGCGCACTGGCACACCCTTTGGATAGACCAGACCACGCGCCTCCTGACGGATAAAGCGTTTGACAATCCGGTCTTCCAGAGAATGGAAACTGATCACCACCAGCCGTCCAGCCGTCGCCAGCCGTTCTGAAACCTGATCGAGACAGCGCTGGATCTGTTGCAGTTCGTCGTTGATCTGGATTCGCAGCGCCTGAAAGGTTCGAGTCGCTGGATGTTTGCCCGGCTCGCGGGTCGGAACCGCCCGCGCCACCAGTTCAGCAAGTTGTGACGTAGAGACCAGCTCAGTCCCGGAACGCGCATCAACGATGGCGCGGGCGATGCGTCGGGCAAACCGCTCTTCACCCAGGTCACGCAACACCGCCGTGATCTCGGACAGGTCTGCCCGCGCCAGCCACTGGGCCGCTGAGTGGCCTGACCCCTGGTCTATCCGCATGTCGAGTGGCCCATCCGCGCTGAAACTGAAGCCACGCCGTACCGTATCGAGTTGCGGAGAGGACACGCCAAGATCAAGCAGAATTCCGCTCAAGCGTTCACTGATGCCGGCACGGTCAAGCAGCTTGCCCAGATCGCCAAAGCATCCCTGGAGCAGGGTGAAGCGCGGATCTGATGCAACGAGCGGCTGTGCCGCCGCCACGGCTTCAGGATCGCGATCCAGCGCAATCAGCCGCCCGCCTGTGCCCAGTCGTGACAGAATGGCGCGACTATGACCGCCTCGACCGAACGTGCCATCGAGATAGAGGCCATCCGGATTCAGCACCAAAGCTGTCACGCTCTCCTCCAACAAGACAGGTTTATGCATTCAGCGTCTGTTTTAATGAAATCTGGTTTAGGGATTCTGGTTTTGAAAAGGGTTATAGAGAGTCAACGCACCGAGACCAGCGGTTGGCGTAAGCTCACCGAGTGTTGCGTCGTTCAGTGCGGCATCAACCTGCGCGTTCCACGCCGCCTCATCCCAAAGCTTAAATTTCACGCCTTGCCCCACGAACGCGCTTGTCTAGTCTAGCGAAGCAAAGTCACGCAAGTATTGCGGCAGCGAGATTCGACCCTGAGCATCGATATCTACTTCCTGTGCATTACCAACATAAAGGCGCTGAAGAGAACGTGCAGTGGAATCAAGTGCGGGGAGTGCGGCGAACTGCCGCTCGATGAGTGTCCCATTCAGGCTCTGGATACAGCAGCAGACAGCGATTCCGATTCCAGCATGATGACCAAACGGGATTCGCATGACGACTGAAGCCGTTCGCGATGTCTCGGTGGAATCGCAAGACGCACTTCAGCGTCCAGATTAACGACGGAGACCCTCACGAAACACCAACGTCCCTGAACGATTGGTCGGCTGCGGCCTTTCCCCTCAATTCCACACCTAGCCGTCATCTTATGTGATCGTCAGAGATCCCGTCAAGAAATCACTGACCCGAATAAGTACAGTCATCTTGTTTGCAGTCAGGAACTTAGGCGGCATAGTTAAACCAGATGTAAATTAACCGAAAGATTCGCTATGTCACCGATATGAAAAGGAAAGACGAGAAACGCTGAGAGTGTCTAAACACAGGACGTCATCCTCGTCATGCGAGGAAACCGGCGACTGGAATGGAAGGAGGGAGTTGGCCGATAAGCCGGGTTCTGTCGAGAGCAGTCATTCATCTGGGACACCCGTCACCGTGTGCCTCAAGCGACCTACCCGGGGACACGCATGGGCCATGCGTTGCAGCCGAACTGCCAGCCCCCCTATTTGGTCTTGCTCCGGGTGGGGTTTACCTTGCCACTGATGTTGCCACCAGCGCGGTGCGCTCTTACCGCACCGTTTCACCCTTACCTCCCGCGCAGTGCGCGGGATCGGCGGTTTCTTTTCTGTGGCACTTTCCGTGGACTCGCGTCCCCCAGGCGTTACCTGGCACCCTGCCCGCTGGAGCCCGGACTTTCCTCCCATCCCGTGTTCGGAATGAGCGACTGCCTGGCCAACTCCCAAGCCCAGCAGTATAGCGTTAACCTAGTAGATCATTCCAGCTTAACTTGTGGGTAGAGGCGTTTGAGTTTGATGCGGGCGTCTTCGGTGGTGAACTGCCAGTCCACGCCGGTTTGGGAGGCATTGCGGCGTTCGGCCCACGCTTTGGCCTCGCGGCGCAGGG
>CAIUAY010000190.1 GCA_903897335.1 uncultured Chromatium sp.
CTGATGTCGGCAATGAATTCCATCCTGATCACCCCAAGTTGCTCCGGCCAAAAAGCCGGTAGGTTGCGCTACTCCGGGGTGGAAAAAATTCAATGTTGATTTCCCCGGATCCCTGGGAAGTTTTCCATGTTGATTAACAACCCCGTCGGTTTCACGATGCGCGTCGATGACGGTCATCATCGCGTGACGGGGCGGTCGTGCTCCGCCTGGGCAACATACGCCGACGCCTTGCGCAGACTCGCAGTGGCTTGCCAACGCTCGCGATTCTCGCGCTCCCGCTCGGTGGTCGTGAGACCCGCGCGTTGCCCGTGATCCTGCTCGGCCTGGCGTACCCAGGGGCGTCGCGTCTCCGCCGTGCAGCCGATCTTGTCGGCAATCGAGATGATCGCGGCCCATTCGCTGTCATGCTCGCCCTGATGCGCGCAGACCATTCGAACGGCACGCTCGCGGACTGCGGGGGAAGACGTCGTTGATGTCTTCATGGCTCCATCCTCTCAAGGTTGGAGCCTCCGAGAAACCCGGGGCAGTTCACATCGCGGCGAGGATGGCGTTATCGCTCATGGGTCGATTCGCACCACGGGCAGAAGGAAAGACATAGCGCCCGCGTCCGGTGATCGGGTGAAGATCACGCAGGATGGCAACCGCCTGGATCGAGAGTGGCACGATATGCGGGGTATCGGTCTTGGTGACGATGTAACGGCATTCTGCCTGATCAAGATTGATGTCTGACCATTCAGCCTTGCGCAGTTCGCCGGGTCGCACGAAGACCAGTGGGGCAAGTTTCAATGCGCTGCTGACCGTGGGTGTCCCGGTGTAGCTGTCGAGCATCCGTAGGAGGTCGCCCACACGCGCCGGGTCGGTGATTGACGGGAAGTGTCCGCCTTTGGCCGGGTGGAGTGCGCCGCGCAGATCGCCGGATGGATCACGGTAAGCCCGTCCCGTGGCCACGGCATACCGGAAGATTTGGCCAGCGGTGCGGATAACCCGGTGCGCCGTGTGCAGGGCACCACGGGATTCAACGCGACGGGCAACAGCCAATAGTTCCGGGGCGGTGATCTCAGCAATGGGTCGGCTCCCGATCCAGGGGAAAAGATCCTGATCCAGGCGGCTCCGAATCTTGCGCCGGTAGCTGTCTGCCCATTGCGGTTGAAATTTTGCAAACCACTCACGGCCAACCACTTCAAAACTGTTGGCCGACTGGGAAGTTTTCGCGGCTTTCTCTGCCTTGCGTTGTGCGCTCGGATCAACCCCGTCAGCCAACAGCTTCCGGGCGTCGTCACGCCGTGCACGGGCATCCTTCAGGCTCACCTCAGGATAGACACCCAACGAAATCCGTTTGTCCCTGCCGTCAAAGCGATATTTCAGCCTCCACCATTTCCCGCCTGAGGGTGCGACTTCCAGATACAAGTCGCGTTCATCCGACAAGATAATCGGCTTCGCGGCGGGCTTGAAATTGCGGATCGCGGTATCGGTCAAGGGCATATCGGCCATCTCCTTTGTGTGTAAACCTGTTGGCCGTGATGTTGTACCTCCGTTGTGTGTAACCCTGTTGGCCGTGATGTTGTACCTATTTTTCGTTCGCTGTCAATGGATGTTATTAGACGTTATCGAACCAACAGACGATAAAAAAACCGGCACTTAGGCCGGTCATGAAAACGTCTTTGGATGGCTTTAAACAGGTAGTTGGTGCCCTCGACAGGAATTGAACCTGTGACCTACCGCTTAGGAGGCGATCGCTCTATCCAACTGAGCTACGAGGGCGTGACGGTAAGACTGAACGTGCGAAAGTAGTTTGTCGCCGCCAGCCATTGAGAGTCATGCGCGAACCTTTTGCAGGCGTGAGCTTGAAGCGCGTGTCTACGTGTTCACAGCGTCTACGGATGATGCGGTGCCTTTCCATCGGTGCCTGAGATCAAGCAGATGCGCCAGCATTGACGCCGTGAGATAGAGACTGATCCAACCCAACCAAGCACCGGCGAGCATTAGGAACAGCCCTGAGAGCAGAAAACCTGCTAGATCGGCTGGTGCGATACCGCGCCCAGTCCGGCGGTGAAAGCGGGCGAGCGCGACACCCTCGATCAACAGCGGGATCAGGATGAGGTCGATGACCCGACCGCTGGCAAAAAAACTCAGCCATGCCGTGCGGCGTTTTTCGACGACTGTTTGGTCATGGGTGACACCAGTCCAAGCAGGTGCGCCATATCTTTGAAGAAAATGCGCAGATGTGCGCCGGGACGCGCCTTGACCAGACGTTTGTTCATATAAGCTTCCCAGGTCAGATACTGGATGTCCGGGTCGGCGCAGAGACTAACGAAACGTTCGCGCCGTTTGTCGCTGGCATACCAGAACCGCTGCATGATCCCCAGCACCCAGAATACTTTGCCGTGTGCCTTCATGAAGCGTTTGCGGGCGAGCTTCAGTGCGCTGGCCTTGCCGGTGGTGAGGAACTCAGCGACCGCTTCGGCGGCCAGACGTCCGCCGACCAGCGCGTAATAAATACCCTCGCCTGAGGCCGGCGCCACCACGCCAGCGGCATCGCCTGCCAGCACGATGTCGCGGCCATTGTCCCAGCAGGGCAGGGGTTCCAGCGGGATTGGCGCGCCTTCGCGGCGCAGTGTTTCAGCCTCGGCGAGTCCAGCGCGGCGGCGCAGTTCAGTACAAGCCGACCGCAGTGAAAATCCTTCGACGGCTGTACCCACGCCAACGCTGGTGGTTTCGCCGTGCGGGAACACCCAGCCGTAGAAGTCAGGTGAAATGTCGCCCTGATAATAAACATCGCAGCGGGTGCCATCGAAATCGGCTGCACCACCGTTTGGTGGGGTGCGGACGATCTCGTGATAGGCGGAGACGAATTTCATGCCTGACGAGCCGGGGATGCACTGCTTGGCGACCGACGAATGCGCACCGTCTGCGCCGATGATGGCGCGGGCGCGTACCTGTTCGGTGTCCCCATTGCCGCGTCCCTGACCTGGTCGGTAGCGTACTAGCGCGGTGCCATCGCTGTCGCGCTCGATCTGCTCAAAGGTACCGATGCGGCGTGTCGCACCCGATTCAGCAGCGCGTACCCGCAGCCATTCATCGAAATGCTCGCGATCCACCATGCCAACATAACCGCCATCGATAGGCATATCGACGGCATGATCGGAGGGTGACACCATACGGGCTGAATTTACCTGATTGGCCAGCATGGACTCCGGGATATCGAAATCACGCATAGCCTGTGGCGGAATGGCTCCACCGCAGGGTTTGATGCGTCCGGCGCGATCAAGCAGAAGCACGGAACGGCCGAGTTTGGCCAGGTCAGTGGCGGCAGTTGCGCCAGCAGGGCCGCCGCCAATCACGACGACATCAAAGGTTTCGGGGTTGGACATTGAAAATCTCGTTGATGAAGCTTTGGAATAATAGTTGTCAGTTATCAGATTGTAATTGTCAGATCTCGCACGGCAAAGGCGCTAATCATCATGCCGGTGACATAGACGCTGACACCGAGTCCGCTAAACCAGGTCGCCTGCTCGCGGGGGCTGCCGAGGAAGCGGATCATAAGTCCAATCTGGACTAACAGCACCACGCCAACGGCGCTGGCGTGATAGGGTCTGTCCCATGAATAGAGTAGGGCGATGACCACCGCCTGAGGCAGCCCCATGACCAGACAGGCGAGACGGGCAGCATTGTCGACGCCAAGTTGAACGGGCAGCGAGCGGACGTTCATCTGGATGTCGCCCTCGATGGCCTTGAAGTCGTTGAGGGTCATGATGCCGTGGGCACCGAGGCTGTAGAGCAGCGCCAGCGCCAGGATCGGCCAGTCAGGCATGGCTCCGCCGATCATGATGGTGGCGCCAGTAAACCAGGCCAAGCCTTCGTAAGAGATGCCGGCGGCCAGATTGCCCCACCAGCCATTGCCCTTGAGCCGTAGTGGTGGCGCGCTATAAATCCACGCAATCACCATGCCGATCAGTGCCGCGCCGAACACCCAGGTTCCCAGCAAATAGGCGAGCAGCAGCGAAACGGTCGTCCAGATCAGCGAAAGATAGAGTCCCCAGTGTCCGGGAATGCGGCCGGAGGGAATCGGGCGATGCGGCTCGTTGATGGCGTCGACGTGGCGGTCATACCAGTCGTTGACGACCTGGCTGGTGGCGCACATCAGCGGGCCGGCAAGGATGATTCCAGCGATGACGATCAACCATTGAGCGAGGATGGGTTGACCGGAAGACACCACGCCACAACTGAATGCCCACATGGGCGGAAACCAGGTGATGGGATGCAACACCTCGAAGATCGCCGAGGGCGCAGGGTAGGTGGCGTTGGTGGAGTGAGTCGATTGATTCATTCAGGAAACCTGTTAGAGCCAGTCTGGACAGTCGCGCCAGAATGCAGTTCAAGGGCGATCTTTTTTCTCGCTGACGGACGTTTCGCTGAGATGATCGGGCGCAATGCCGTAGCGGTCGATTTTGACGTACAGGCTTTGCCGACTCAAGCCCAGCAGCTCGGCGGCGGAGGCGCGATTATCCCCGGTCAGCTTGAGCGCGGCTTCGATGCAGAGCCGTTCAATGGTGTCGGTGGACTCACGCACCAGCTCTTTCAGCGGCACCCGTCCAACCCGGTCTGTCAGCTGATCCAGCCAGCGGGTCTGTTCGGGGCTTGGTGGCTGCTCGGTGTTCAGACGTCGACCAACATCGCGGATGAAAAAACCGAAGCAGGGGCGCTCGCCGTTGCGCACCGCTGCGGCAGAAATCTCGACCTGGGTGGTCGAGCCATACTCGCCACGGAGTGTGGTTGCAAAGAGTCGCACGGTGGCATGTTGGCGCAGGTTAGCCATCAGCACGTTAAGATCAACCCCCGGACGCCCCAGCCAGCGATCAAGTGATTCACCTCTGGCCTGTTGTTCGGTGGCGATTTCAGCAAGGTTTAGAAAAGTGCTGTTGACGCTAAGAATCCGCCCGTCAGCATCGGTGATCACCACGCAGTCCGGCGCATTTTCGAGGACGCGCAGATAGCGGGCTTTGGCATCAGGCATGGCAGTGACCGCCGTGTCGGCCAGCAGTGGCGACAAGCGTACCAGCAGAAAGGTCACGTTTTCCTGGCGCAGCAGAGATGCCGCGACGAGAAATTCCTGCTGGCTATCGCTCAGACGCGCCCGCACGTCGTCAGCGCGACCGGCAACCCGCACACCAGCCAGCAGGCCATTGATAGCCTGTGTGCCTTCGCTGTCGAAGCCTTCAGGAAAAGGTCGTCCGATCACGCGGGTCGGAGTCTCGCCGAGGAGTTGTCCGGCAGCAGGATTGGCTTCGACCACGCGTTGCGTCGGTGCGTCGATGATCAAAATGGCTTCTGATACCATTCTAAACAGGAGCCGATAGCGCGTTTCAACTTGACGGAAGCGCCAATAGTCGCGTTCCAGCGCCTGCTGGGCATCGACGAGCTGCTGCTGTAACGCGGCCATTCCTTGCAGACTTCTGCCGACGGCGACGACAGAACCCTGTTCGAGGCGCAGCGCTCGATATTTCACGGCGATCTCGGCGCCATGCAACGACGGATGACTGACCTGTCGCCAGCGGGTCATGCCGTCATGCTGGGATTCTTCGATGAGCGCCTCAATATTTGGGCGACTATCTGGCATGACGGTTTCAAGCCAGGACTGGCCAACCCAGTCAGTGCTGAAGTCGGACAGGACATCGTCACTGCCAAAAGCGATGTCGCTGACAACGCCCTGATGATCAATGACGACGGCAATGTCAGCCACGCCTTCGATCAATGCGGATGCGCGCTTCGCATCGAGGATGCCAATGGATTCACTTGGAGCTCTGAACGGACTCACGGCGACCAGACCCTCCAGTGCCTTCTAGGCGCACCCCGTGGACCCAGGCTCAGGGACAGCAGCGGCAGCTCGCCGGATTGATCCTAAAAAACAAATTCTAAAGAGGGCAGGCAAAGCCAGTGCCATTGAACCCATGGCTCTATTGTGGTGGCTTGGACAGAGTTGTCAAGTCAGGTTTACGTAAAGCTTGGTTGACGCCTGCCTGAAAGCAGACTAGATTTCTGTATGCGGTTCAGTGAAGATTGAAAGGATATTTAGCGACGACGGCCGAATTGATGACTGATCATACCATTCACCCAGTACCACGCCAGCCACTTTACACCCCTGAAGAGCGTCAACGGCGGGATGCTTCGCCGTGGACACTGGTTCAGGGCATTCTTGCGCCCATTCAATTTGTGGTCTTTCTGGTTAGTTTGTTTTTGGTGCTGCGCTATCTGGCGACTGGCACGGGCGAAGAGATTGCAACACTGTCGGTTGTCATCAAAACGCTGGTGCTCTACACCATCATGATTACCGGCTCGATCTGGGAAAAAGTGGTGTTCGGGCGCTATCTATTCGCCCGCTCCTTCTTTTGGGAAGACGTGTTCAGCATGTTGGTGCTGGCGCTGCACACAGCCTATCTCGTCGCCGTGTTTACTCAGATGATCGACGTGCGCGGCCAGATGTTTCTCGCGTTAGCAGCTTATGCGACCTATGTCATCAACGCCGGACAGTTTCTCATCAAGCTCCGGGCGGCGCGGCGCGATGCCAAACGGCGGGATCGCACGGCGACAGCCGCGCTCGCCGAGGCTGTAGAATGACTGATACCGCCATTGTTTCATTCCCGGCCAGCGGCTGCGATGTCTCCAGCGTGACCCTTGAACGTGGCCAGCGTCAGGTATTTTGCGGCCTGGCTGGTATCGTCTGGCTGCATCGTAAAATTCAGGACGCCTTTTTTCTGGTCGTTGGCTCGCGCACCTGCGCTCATCTGCTGCAATCGGCAGCAGGCGTGATGATCTTCGCCGAGCCGCGTTTTGCCACTGCGATTCTTCAGGAGCGCGATCTGGCTGGCATGGCGGATTGCAATCAGGAGCTGGATCGCGTCGCTGCCGAGATTCTGGAACGCCGCCCGGACATCAAGACGCTGTTTCTAGTCGGTTCCTGTCCATCTGAAGTCATCAAGCTCGATCTCGCCAAGGCTGCCGAGCGACTGTCTGCTGCGTATCGTGGACGGGTGCGAGTGCTCGATTATTCAGCAAGCGGGTTGGAGGCCACCTTCACCCAGGGCGAGGACACCTGCCTGCTGTCACTGGTGCCGGAACTGCCGCCGCTTGCTGACGACGAGCGTTCGCTGCTGGTGCTTGGCACCTTGCCGGATGTCGTGGAAGATCAATTTACCCGCATGTTTGCTGAACTCGGCATCGGGTCGGTGCATTTTCTGCCGCCGCGTCAGTCAACCGCTTTTCCGCCGGTTGGCCGCGGCACCAGTCTGTTATTGGCGCAGCCGTTTCTTGGCGAGACGGCTCGCGCACTCCAAAAACGCGGCGCAACGCTGTTAACCGCGCCGTTCCCATTCGGCGTCGAGGGAACATTGGGCTGGCTGCAAGCGGCAACCGATGCCTGGGAGATTCCGGTAGCGCGGTTGCACGAAGTCACTGCGCCAGCCGTCGCCCGTGCCCAACGTGGCATTGCCCGTCAGCGCGAAATCCTGGTCGGCAAGCGGATTACGTTTTTGCCTGATTCGCAGCTTGAGCTTCCTATCGCCCGTTTCCTGTCCCGCGAGTGCGGCATGGAACTGGTTGAGGTAGCGACGCCCTTTTTGGAACGGCAGTTGATGGCGCCGGAGCTGGCGCTGCTGCCCACTGGCTTGCGTCTGACTGAAGGGCAGGATCTTGAACGCCAGCTTGACCGGCTGCGGGCAGATCGTCCTGATCTCACCGTGTGCGGACTGGGGCTGGCCAATCCGCTGGAATCGGAAGGCTTGCGCACCAAATGGTCGATTGAACTGGTCTTCACGCCGGTGCACGGTTTTGATCAGGCGGCTGATTTAGCTGAACTCTTTGCGCGGCCATTGGTGCGCAGCTCCCTGTTGCGGGTGTGATGTCATGCAGTTAACGCTTTGGAGCTACGAAGGCCCACCGCATATCGGCGCAATGCGGATTGCTGTCTCGATGGACGGGGTGCATCTTGTCCTACACGCGCCGCAGGGCGACACCTACGCCGATCTGCTGTTCACCATGATCGAGCGGCGCGGCCAGCGTCCGCCGGTCAGCTACACCAGTTTTCAGGCGCGTGAACTCGGCAGCGATACTGCGGCGCTGGTCAAAAACACGATTCAGGCTGCCGTTGATCGTTTTGCGCCGCGTGTCGTGTTGATCGGCGAATCCTGCACCGCCGAGTTGATTCAGGATCAGCCGGGTGCGTTGGCACAGGGCATGGGGTTGCCGATTCCGGTGCTTTCGCTCGAACTGCCGGCTTATACGCGCAAAGAAAACTGGGGAGCCAACGAAACCTTCTATCAACTGGTACGTGGTCTGCTGAAAAGCCGGGTACCCACGCCAGGCACTGAACGCGATCTGCGCAAGGGCGGGGCGCGTCCGTTGGCCAATCTGCTCGGCCCGACTGCACTGGGATTCCGCTGTCGCGATGACGTGCTGGAAGTAACGCAGCTTCTGGAGTCGCTTGGCGTCGGCGTCAACATCGTCGCGCCGCTTGGTGCGACGCCCGAAGATCTGCTGCGTCTGCCTGAGGCGGATTTCAATGTCTGTCTCTATCCTGATATCGCTGATCAGGCTTGTCACTGGCTGGAACGCATGTTTGGCCAGCCGACAGTTAAAACGGTGCCAATCGGCATTGGCGCGACCCATGATTTCATCGCCGAAGTCGGGCGCATCGCTGGAATCGATGTCATTGCCATTCGTGATCCAATATCCGCTAGAATGCCGTGGTACTCGCGCTCAGTCGATTCGACCTATCTCACTGGCAAGCGCGTGTTTATTTTTGGTGATGCGACCCACGCAGTCGCGGCAGCCCGGATCGCCAGCGAAGAGCTTGGTTTTACCATCGTTGGCTTAGGAACTTATGCCCGTGAATTTGCCCGCGAGGTGCGCGAAGCGGCCAAACGTTACGACGTGGAACCGCTCATCACGGATGATTATCTGGAAGTTGAGGCGCGGGTCGCCGACGCACATCCCGAATTGGTGCTAGGGACGCAGATGGAGCGTCATATCGCCAAACGACTCGGCGTTCCCTGTGCAGTGATTTCTGCGCCAGCACATATTCAGGATTTTCCGGCGCGTTATGCGCCGCAAATGGGTTTTGAAGGCGCAAACGTGATCTTCGATACCTGGGTTCATCCGTTGATGATGGGGCTTGAAGAGCACTTGATCACCATGTTCCGGGAAGATTTCGAGTTTCACGACGGTGCGACCGCCTCGCATCTGGGCGGAGGCGTCAAAGCCGGGGCAGTCAGCCTGGAGCCTGCGCTAGCAAGCAGCGATATGGCGGTGCAACCCGACGCAACGCTGATGACCTGGACCCCAGAAGCCGAACAAGAATTGAAAAAGATCCCATTCTTCGTGCGTGGCAAGGCGCGGCGTAATACCGAACGCTTCGCACAGGAACGTGGAATCCTAACCATTACCGTGGAGACGCTCTACGATGCCAAAGCGCACGTCGGTCGCTGAGATGCGGACTAAAACCTCTGATGCGACGCCAGTGCGCATGGTCATCGTCAACCTCGATGGACATCTGTCGGGAACGACGCAACGTGCCCTGCCGGCATTGCAGCGCGAGTTGCCGGGTCTGCGGCTGAATCTGTACGCCGCTACCGAATGGGCGGATTCACCTGAAACCTTAGAGCGCTGTCTGGCTGACATCGCCGAAGCCGACATCATTATGGCCACGATGCTGGTCATGGAAGATCACTTCAAACCGATTCTGCCCGCGCTAGCCGCCCGTCGCGAACATTGCGACGCCATGATCGTCTGCATGTCGGCCAGCGAGCTGATGAAGATGACGCGCATGGGCGGCTTTGCGATGGACGGCACGCCTGGCGGCCCGATGGCCTTGCTCAAGCGTCTGCGCGGCAACAAGGAACGCACCCAGAGCACCGGTGCCCAGCAGATGTCGATGCTGCGGCGCATTCCCAAACTGCTGCGCTTCATTCCGGGCACTGCGCAGGATGTCCGCGCCTATTTCCTTACGCTGCAATACTGGCTCGCCGGTTCCGATGACAATCTCGGTAATATGGTTCGCTTTCTTGTAGATCGCTATGCCGATGGGCCGCGCCATCATCTGCGTGGAACGCTGAAAGTCGCGCCGCCAGTCGAATATCCTGAAGTCGGCATCTATCACCCACGCATGAAAGGTCATATCTCCGACAAAATCGCTTCGCTGCCAGTTGTCAACGCCAAACCTAAAGGTCGCGTGGGTTTGCTGCTGATGCGCTCCTACGTGCTGGCGGGCAATGCAAGCCATTACAACGGCGTGATCGAGGCACTCGAAGCGCGTGGATTGCAAGTGGTTCCAGCGTTTGCCAGTGGACTCGATGCACGTCCGGCGATTGAAAAATTTTTCATGAAAGACGGTCAGGCCACGGTCGATACGGTCGTTTCGCTGACCGGTTTCTCGCTGGTCGGTGGCCCGGCTTATAATGATTCCAAGGCTGCCGAGGAGATGCTGACCCGGCTCGACGTGCCTTATCTTTCAACGCTGGCGGTCGAGTTCCAGACGCTTGACCAGTGGGAAGGCTCAAATCAGGGGCTGCTGCCGGTCGAGGCGACCATGATGGTGGCGATTCCCGAACTCGACGGCGCAACCGGCTCGATGGTTTACGGCGGTCGCAACGGCGGCGGCGCGAATGACGCCCGGGATATGCAGTCACATCGAGAACGCGCCGAGGCGCTGGCTTCACGGGTTGAACTGCTAGTGCGGCTGCGGCGCAGTCAACGCGCCGAGCGCAAGGTGGCCATCGTGCTGTTTAATTTCCCGCCAAACGCGGGCAATACCGGCACGGCGGCTTATCTCTCGGTGTTTGCCTCCCTGCACCGCACCTTGCTGGCAATGGATGCTGCGGGTTATCGCGTTGATCTGCCTGAGGATCTGGACGATCTGCGTGAACGCATCGTCAATGGCAATGCCGCCCGTTTCGGCGCTCACGCCAATGTCCATGTGCGCATTCCAGCGGACGATCATGTGCGCCGCGAGCCGTGGCTGGCCGAGATTGAAAAACAGTGGGGTTCCGCGCCGGGCAAGCAGCAGACTGACGGCGCGTCGCTGTTCGTCCTCGGCGCACAGTTTGGCAATGTGTTCGTCGGCATTCAACCGGCGTTTGGGTACGAAGGCGATCCGATGCGATTGCTGTTCGAGAAAGGTTTTACGCCAACTCATGCCTTTACCGCGTTCTATCGCTACATCCGCGAAGATTTTGGCGCACACGCCGTGCTGCATTTCGGTACTCACGGCGCACTGGAATTCATGCCTGGCAAACAGGCTGGCTTGTCGGGTGCCTGCTGGCCGGATCGTCTGATTGGCGATCTGCCAAATATCTATCTTTATGCGTCAAACAATCCGTCCGAAGGGACGATTGCCAAGCGCCGCGCTGCCGCGACCCTCATCAGCTACATGACACCGCCGATCGCTCATGCCGGTTTGTACAAAGGCTTGATTGATCTGAAAGGCTCGATGGAACGCTGGCGCGGGTTGCCACCGAAAGATGCCGAAGAACGCGCTCAACTCTCTGAATTGATTCAGGCGCAAGCGGCTGAACTGGAGCTGGTCGCGTTGGAACCGGCGTGGGGTGAGACGGCTGAATCCGAGGTCATCACGCTCAACGAGAAAGTGCTGGAGCTTGAATACACGCTCATTCCGCACGGACTGCACGTCGTTGGCGAAGCGCCAACAGAAGAGGAGCGAATCGATCTGCTGGATGCCGTCGCTGAATCGACGAAGAACATCCGTCCGGCTCGCAAGTCGATTGAAGCGCTGGTCGCGGGCAAGTCGCCTGAAAAGGCGTTGAAGGCTGGCGGGATGGCGACTAGCGAGGAAAATGTCACGTTGTTCCGCGAACTGGCCGAGACGGATCGGCTGCTGATTCAGGACAGCGAACTTCCGGCGATTTTGCGGGCGCTCGATGGCCATTTCATCCGTCCCGCGCCCGGTGGCGACCTGTTGCGCACCCCGGCGATCCTGCCAACCGGTCGCAATCTGCATGGCTTCGATCCGTTCCGGCTGCCCAGCACCTTCGCGGTGAAAGACGGCGCATTGCAGGCAGCACGGGTGATCGAGCGTCACATGGCAGAAGGCAATTCCTTCCCGGAAACCATCGCTATCGTGCTGTGGGGCACCGACAACCTCAAGACCGAAGGCGCTCCGATCGGGCAGGCGCTCGCGCTGATTGGTGCGCGTCCGCGTTTCGATAATTACGGACGTCTGGCTGGCGCGACCCTGATTCCGCTAGAAGAACTAGGGCGCCCGCGGGTCGATGTGGTGATGACCCTGTCCGGCATCTTCCGCGATCTGTTGCCCCTGCAAACCAAGCTGTTAGCCGAGGCCGCTTTTCAAGCCGCATCTGCCGATGAGCCGCTTGACCAGAATTTCATCCGTCAACATGCGTTGGCCTATCAGGAAGCGCAGGGCTGCGATCTGGAAACAGCTTCGCTGCGCGTGTTCAGCAACGCCGACGGTGCCTATGGCGCGAACGTCAACTATCTTGTGGATAGCAGCAACTGGGATGAAGGCGACGAACTGGCCGAGACCTATACCCGCCGCAAGAGTTTTGCATATGGGCGTTCAGGTCAGCCGGTGCAGCAGGCCACTCTGCTAAAAAGCGTTCTGAGCACGGTGCAACTGGCCTATCAGAATCTCGATTCGGTCGAATTAGGCGTCACGACCGTTGACCATTATTTCGACACGCTCGGCGGCATTACCCGCGCTGTTGGTCAATATAAAGGTGACGAGGTGCCGGTCTATATCGGCGATCAGACTCGCGGCGACGGCGTGGTAAGGACGCTGGCTGAACAGGTCGCGCTCGAAACTCGGACCCGGATGCTCAATCCCAAGTGGTATGAAGGGATGCTCAAGCACGGCTATGAGGGTGTGCGTCAGATCGAGGTGCATGTCACCAACACGATGGGCTGGTCGGCAACGACTGGTCAGGTCGCGCCCTGGGTCTATCAGCAGTTGACCGAGACCTTCGTGCTTGATGAAGAAATGCGTAACCGGCTGGCGCAGTTGAATCCGACGGCATCGGCGAAGGTTGCGAACCGCTTGATTGAGGCGCACGAGCGCAATTATTGGGCACCGGATGCGGCAACGCTGGAGGCGCTACGGCGGGCGGGTGAAGAACTCGAAGACCGGCTGGAAGGTGTTGTCACGGAGGCAGCAGCCTGATGATGCCTTTTGACAACGATTGCAATGAGCATCTGGACGGCGAGGGTAGCGTTCAGGTGCAGCTTAATCCTGATCTTCGCATTGACACGGCCAAAGTGTTTGCGGTTTACGGGAAAGGCGGCATTGGCAAAAGCACAACCTCGTCGAACCTGTCGGTTGCCTTCTCGAAATTGGGCAAGCGGGTGCTGCAAATCGGCTGCGATCCCAAGCACGACTCGACCTTCACGCTGACTAAGTGCCTGGTGCCGACCGTCATCGACATCCTGGAATCGGTGAATTTTCATGCCGAAGAGTTGCGCCCCAGCGATTACGTTTACGAAGGCTATAACGGTGTGATGTGCGTTGAAGCGGGCGGGCCACCAGCGGGCACTGGCTGCGGCGGCTATGTCGTCGGCCAGACTGTCAAACTATTGAAACAGCATCATTTACTCGAAGATACCGACGTGGTGATCTTCGATGTGCTTGGCGATGTGGTGTGTGGTGGATTTGCCGCGCCGCTGCAACATGCTGAACGGGCGCTGATCGTCACGGCAAATGACTTCGACTCGATTTTTGCCATGAACCGCATCGCGGCGGCGATCGTGGCAAAAGCCAAACACTACAACGTGCGGATCGGCGGCGTGATCGCCAATCGCAGCGTCAACACCGATGAAATCGATCGCTTCAACGCGGCAGTGGGACTCAAACGGCTGGCGCATCTGCCGGATTTGGACATCATTCGGCGCTCGCGGCTGAAAAAGTCCACGCTGTTTGAAATGGAGCCTGGGCCTGGACTGGATGAGGCGAAACAGCAATATCTCCAGCTTGCTGAACGGCTCTGGGAAGGCGTTGAACCGCTCACCGCGCAGCCGATGCGTGACCGCGACATTTTTGATTTTCTGGGATTTGATTGAAATGACCAAGGTTTCCTACCAAGAGCGGCAAGCTAAGATCAAAACCTACTTTGATCGCACTGCTGCCGATGCCTGGTCAAAACTGACCTCAGACGCAAAAGTTAGTCGGATTCGAGAAACGGTACGCGCCGGACGCGATGACATGCGCGGCACGTTGCTGAGTTGGCTGCCTGCTGATTTGACTGGCAAGCGGTTACTGGATGCAGGTTGCGGAACCGGAATGCTGGCGATTGAAGCGGCGCGGCGCGGCGCGGAGGTCATCGCTATCGATGTCGCGCCGACGCTAATCGACATTGCCCGCGAGCGGATGCCGAGTGAGTTAGGCACGGGTTCGATCAACTTTCAGGCCGGCGACATGCTCGATCCGGCGCACGGGCGCTTTGATTACGTGGTGGCGATGGATTCGCTGATCCATTATCGGCCTGATGATGCGGTTAAGGTGCTAGCTGGGCTGGCCGAACGCACCGAATGTTCGATTGTTTTTACCTTTGCGCCGCGCACTGTTCCGCTGACGCTGATGCTAGCGGTTGGGCGACTGTTTCCACGTAGCGACCGTTCGCCCGCGATTGAGCCGGTGAGCGAGGACGAGATGCGGCGGCGGGTTGCGGCGGAAGTCGGTTTGCGTGGTTGGGATGCCCAGCGCACCCGGCGCATCATTCTTGGGTTTTATATGTCTCAGGCACTGGAACTGGTTCGCCAGGCATGAGAGCGTTGTTGTGTTGTACTTGTGCGTTTCGTCATGTTGATCGTTTTTGGTTCGCTCATGGGGTTAAAAACCTGAACCAGTGCGCTCAACGCGCTTCGGCCTAGCCATATTTGAAGGCTAGTCATTCGTCCTACGGAGGTTAAATCATGTCTGCTGCCATCACTGAATATATCGACGTTGCTCAACTCACGATCTGGGCGTTCTGGTTCTTTTTTGCCGGACTTGTCTACTATTTGCACCGCGAAGACAAACGCGAAGGGTATCCGCTCGATTCCAGCCGCACCGAGCGTTCTGGCGGACGTGTTAAAATCGTTGGCTTTCCTGGCATGCCCACGCCCAAAACTTTTGTCCTGCCACATAATGCCGGTACCGTCTATGCACCACGCCAGGAGGCTCCTCTGGCTAAAATCAATGCCACGCCTTCAGCGCCATTCAGCGGTGCGCCACTCGATCCGATCGGCGATCCAATGCTGTCTGCCTTCGGCCCCGGCGCTTCGCCAGACCGTGAAAAGCATCCCGATCTGACTCACGACGGTCAGCCAAAGATCGTGCCGCTGCGCGTTGCGAAAGACTTCTCCATCGCAGAACGCGATCCTGATCCACGCGGCATGACCGTTGTCGGTCTTGATAATGTTGTGGCCGGTACTATTACTGATGTCTGGGTTGACCGTTCCGAACCGCAGATCCGTTATCTTGAAATGAAGGTTGCTCAGGGTGGCAAGCAGGCACTGCTCCCGATCAACTTCTGCAAGTTTGACAAGAAGGCTCGCAAGATTAAGGTCTTGGCTCTTAAGGCTGCGCATTTCGCCAATGTGCCGTCGCTTTCCAAGCCAGATCAGGTCACCTTCTATGAAGAAGATAAGGTGTGCGCTTACTATGGCGGCGGTAAGCTCTATGCCACACCGGAACGTGCTGAGCCTCTGCTGTGAAGGAATACGACTTCGAGCCCATTCGAGGCTTGCCGGAGCATCTTCCTCCTGGTGAGGAGATGCTCTGGCAGGGTGCTCCGCGCTGGACGGTTTTGGCGCGGACTGCCTTTCATGTCCGGACGGTCGCGATCTATTTCGCGGTGCTCGCGGTCTGGCGTCTCGCTGCAAACTGGTCTGCGGACTCGTCTGTGGCGAGCGCATTGATGGGTGTGCTCTGGATTTTGATCCTAGGCGCATTGGCGGTGGGCGCACTGGCGTTTCTCGCCTGGGCAATGAGTCGGGCGACCATCTATACCATCACTAATCGCCGCGTGGTGATGCGAATTGGTGTCGCCATCCAGATGATCATGAACCTTCCCTTTAAACAAATTCGCTCTGCCGATTTGAGACGATATCGAGATGGCACAGGTGATATTCCGCTGCTCCTGGCGGAAACAGCGCATCCATCCTATATCATCTTCTGGCCTCATGTTCGTCCCTGGCATTTTTCTCCAACCCAGCCGATGATCCGGTCAATTCCCGAAGCCGATCAGGTTGCAACGATTCTAGCGGATGCGCTCAAAGCCTATTTAGAACAGTCTCAGGAATCTGCCGACACTGAAACGGAGATTCCATCTGTTGTGCAGTTGCCGCTTCAAGGCGAATCCCTATCCTGATGAGGTCTGACATTGACTGAAACATTTGGCCATCGCCCTTTTCCACGAGGCATACTGATCGCGGTGGCAACCCTGTTAGGGTTCATCATCCTGATGATTAGCATCGCCCGTCTGACGGGCATCAAAATGGAGCTGGCACCGGTCACGCCAGAAGTGCAGGCACGCGACATTCAGTTTCAGGATGTTCCAGATGGATCGCTTGCCGTGCTCGATGTTGAGACGGGTGCGCTGATCACCACGCTGCCACCGGGAAACGGTGGTTTTGTCCGGGGTGTCCTGCGCACCATGGCGCGGCAGCGAAAAGGTTATCAGGCTGATCTATCCCAGCCTTTTCATCTGGCGCGCCGTGAAAGTGGCGATCTGACCCTTAAAGATCCGGTGACAGGCATCCGGCTTGAACTGAAGGCATTCGGCCTAAGCAATGAGGCATCTTTTGCTCAGCTCTTGCCGCCTCCTACCGTCCGCCAATGATTCCCGGCTGTCGCTTGCAAGCGCATGTGCTGGAATTGATTCACGACTGTCAAACGGCACCCTGGCCTGTGATCATCACGCTTTCCTGATTTCTGGCTTGCGCCTCTTCGGGTCTGAAGCGGCACGAAAATTAGGCCGCATCCATGTCTGACTTCGGATTTCCGATCTTCTATGCGCTCGGACTGTGGTGGTTTAGCACCGGTGTCGTGCTGTATCTCGATAATCTTCCTGGGCGAACGTTTCGCTGGACGATGTTAGGTGGCTCCGCCGTTCTGGCGGTTGCTGTCTTCGGTCTGATCGTGAGTAGCGCATCCACCGGCACACTGATGAATTATGTCGCCTTTACTTGCGGCCTGGTCGTCTGGGGTGTGCTGGAGATGAGTTATTTTACCGGCTACGCGACAGGTCCACGAAAGATTCCCTGCCCAGCAAACTGCACTCAGTGGCGACGTTTCAGGCTTGCCATCATGACTAGCCTTTATCATGAATTAGCCATCATGGCGACCGGTTTGTTGCTGATCGCTATCTCCTGGGACGAACCCAATCAGATTGGCGTCTGGACGTTTATCGTGCTCTGGCTGATGCGCTGGAGCGCAAAACTGAATCTGTTTCTGGGCGTGCCCAATCTTAATGAGAACTGGCTTCCAGAACATCTTCGTTATTTGAAAACCTATATGTCGACGCGAGGGATGAACCTCCTATTTCCGGTCTCGGTCACGCTGGCGACGGTTGTGGTTGTTCTGATCGTGTTCAATGCAGCGACGTCTGATCAGGCGGGTTCTGAGTCCGTTGGTTTGACGCTGGTGGCCACATTGCTGGCGCTGGCGATTCTGGAACACTGGTTCCTGGTATTGCCGCTACCCGATGAAGCGCTCTGGGCCTGGGCGTTGCCTGTTCCTGAGACGACTGATTCAGATGCGCCTGATGACCGCTCTGTTGATGCTGATGATCAGGTCGACGGCAAAACACGCCCGCACTATGCCAGACCGGAAAGGATCATGCTGGCATCATCGACATGCCCAAAAAAGCGGGTCAATATTGCTGGCCTTTAGGGAACTTTTCGTCGTATCTGGCGACACGCTGGAGGTTCGCAGTCTCTCAACGTATAATCTTTTGAAAACCGGTTTGAATCGGTTTTTTGGGTTTCAGGATCGCAGCCGTCCCTGATATGACAGCGGTACAACCTGACTAAGCGGGTTTCGACCATGGTGCCTTCCCTACCTTGCAGTGTTCCGCTCGAACGCTTTCAGCGCACATTATCCGCCCGTCACCTGCCGACAGCGCCTGACGTGGAAAAATCCCCCTTCAATGACGCACAATATCGAGATGTGCTGACCGGACTTCGGCTTCGGCTTGAAGAACCGCTTGCCGTCTACGTCCATGTGCCGTTTTGCCATGTGCGATGTCTCTATTGCGCCTGCGAGACCACGGTCACTCACAGTCTGGAAAAGGTCGACCACTATCTCGATGCACTGGATGTCGAGATGTCTATGGTGACGGATATCATCGGGCGGGGCAGGCCAGTCGTGCAGCTGCATGTTGGCGGTGGCACACCCAACCATCTCAATGAGCCGCAATTAGCGCGCCTGATGGAGATTGTTGAGCATCATTTTCAGATCGTTTCAAATGCCTGCACATCCATCGAATGCAACCCACGACGCGCCTCCGCCGGTCAACTGGAACTGCTCTACGGACTGGGTTTTCGCCGGATCAGTTTTGGCGTGCAGGATCTGAATGCAGACGTGCAGCGCGCCATTGGTCGCGTACAGTCGTTGCAGATGGTACGGGATGTCATTCTGACCGCACGTGAAACCGGATTTCAGAGCATCAACCTGGATTTGATCTATGGCCTGCCATTCCAGACACGACACAGTTTTCAACTGACCCTAAACCAGGTGCTCGAACTGGAACCGGATCGGGTGACCTGTTTCAGCTACGCGCATGACCCAGTATCACGTCCACATCAACATGGCATCAGCGTTGACCATCTTCCCGATGCGGCAGAAAAACTGACGCTTTTTCATGATGCCGTATGCGCTTTCACTGATGCCGGGTATCGCTGGGTCGGTCTGGATGTCTTTGTTCGTGAAACAGACGAACTAGCTGACGCACAATCCAAAGGATGCTTATCCCGCAATGCGATTGGCTATACGCCAATGCCAGCCAGGCAGGTACTAGCTTTTGGTCCCAGCGGGATTGGCGAGGTTGGCGGTGCGCTGCTGAAAAACGAATCAGATCTCCACGAATGGCATCACTGTCTGGATCAAAATCAGTTTCCGGTAGCTTGGGGACGTCGCCTGACTGGCTCGGATCAACGGCGTCGCGAGGCAATTCTATCGCTGATATGCAATCTGAAACTGCCGCCAGATCAGGCATCGGAGCTTGAACGGGACTGCGCCCGTCTTGGTGACGACGTGGGGTACACAGTCGTTGAAGTATTTCCAGATGGAATTCGGGTGACGCCTGAAGGCCGCTATCTCCTGCGCGGTCTTTATGCGGAAGAAGATGCCTTTCTGGAATGGAGCAGCGGCCATTGGCGTTGCAGGTTGCCGACATGACCCAGACCGCCCATCATGGACGCATCGGACCCAACGCGATCATTCGTGTCGCGGAATCGCTGTTGGAATCACATGGACAGGATGCCGTCACCCAGCTTTTTCATTCAGCCGGACTCGAACATTATCTCGCAGCCATGCCAACCGAAATGGTTGACGAGCGCGACGTGGTCGCGCTTCAACATGCGCTGCGCTCTCAGCTCGGCATTCCGGCGGCGCGTCTGGTGGCGCATGATGCGGGTCTGAGAACCGGCGATTATCTGCTTGCCAGACGTATCCCGCGACCGGCTCAAACGCTGCTCTCGATCCTGCCATCCGCGCTGGCGTACCGCACGCTCATCAAGGCGATCCGCAGCAATTCCTGGACATTTATCGGGACGGGTGTCTTCGATGCCAAACCGGCCTATCCACCGCAACTGCTAATTACTGATTCACTGATCTGTCGCGGCGCAACCGCCACAGCGCCGCTCTGCGACTATTATGCCGGCACCTTCGAGCGCCTGTTCCGGCGTCTGGTTCATCCCGATGCCGTGGTCACTGAAGTCGCCTGTCATGCCAACGGTGCCCCGCGCTGTGTCTTCGAGATTCGCTGGAAGGATCACGCGACCCGCTAGCGGCACTATCTTGGCGATTCCTGTCACGGCATGACGATCCTGCATCAATTCCCGCATGCATTCTGGAGCGATGGCGCGGCTCCTGCCATCATCCATGCCGCACAGATCTGGAGCTATACCGAACTTCGCAATCGTCTGAATGTACGCACTACGCTGCTGCGGTCGCAAGGCGTACAACCTGGCCAAGTCGTGCTCGCCCCGGATTCGCCTGGTCTGGATCTGCTCCTGATGCAGCATGCGCTTGCCCGTCTTGGCGCGGCGCTGCTGCCCTATCGGATGGGGCTTGCTGAATCTGAACTGAGTCTCCTGTCCGGGATGACCGGCGCTGAATGGCAGTGGCGGACTGATTTGGAAACAGTGTTGGCGACAGGTTGCAGTACGGCCAAATCCACCGGATCGGCAGCATCCATTGCGCTCCTGATTCAAACCAGCGGCAGCCGTGGCATACCCAAGGTGGCGATGCTGACCGCCGACAATCTGTTGGCTTCGGCGCTGGCCGTCAATGCGCGACTGAATCTGCATCCAGGAGATCTCTGGTTGACCTGTCTGCGTCTGAGTCATGTCGGCGGCATCTCCATCGGTTATCGCTGCGCACTGGCTGGCGCGACCCTATTGCTCCATGACAGATTCGACGCTCGCTCGGTGATTGCCGATCTGTACCAGCGTCCTGTCACCCATCTCTCGCTGGTACCGCCAATGTTGGCGAGGATCCTGGATCTCGATTCCACGCCACCGCCCCGACTTCGGGTGCTCCTCGTGGGAGGGCAGGCAACCAGTCGATTACTGATTCAGCGTACGCTGAATGCAGGCTGGCCGCTCTATCTCACTTATGGCATGACCGAAACCGCGACCCAGATCGCCACCACCGAATGCCTGATTGGCAAGGTGCCTGAGCCTGGTCTGGTTGGTCGACTGCTGCCCGGACTTGAAATCGAGGTTCCAAATTGTGAATCGATTCCGAGTGCGTTGCGGATCCGTGGCGCGATGGTGATGGCAGGCTATGCCAACCCGAACCGCGAGCCAGGTCATGGGCTTGACAATGGCTGGTTTGAAAGCGCCGATCTGGCCTGTCTAACCAAGGCTGGCGAGCTGAAAGTATTGGGACGTGCCGATAGGATTCGGGTCATCGGCGGTAACAATGTCTCGCTGGATCAGGTTGAATCCGTGCTGACTGCGGCGGAAGGCGTGACAGATGCTGTCGTCGTGGCACTTGACGACAGCATCTGGGGGTGCCGGCTGATTGCGGTCTACTGCGGCGAGATTGCCGAAACCGCACTCGCACACTGGTGTCATGCGCGGCTCTGTGGCTCTCAACGACCCCGTGCGTTCCTGCGACTGGCACAGATCCCGCTCCTCGACTCCGGTAAATATGACCGTCTCCAGATCGAGTCTGTTGCACGATCAGCCTTCGTTAATGGCCTGGAAACTGTCCCCGGCCAACAACTGACTTAAGGATGTGCCGCGTCAGCAGGCGTGTCGTTCGGTGACATTCCGGCGCCCATCTCGCGCTGCGCATAGTCTTTTGGAATGTCGAAGATCGATGGCTCCATTGCCTCCTTGCGAATGACCTTAACCTCACTCTCGGTCTCGATTGATGACCCCATCATCTGCATTTTGGTTTTAGTTAAGATCGGAAAGCCCTTGATCTTGGCCATTTCGTCCAATTGGGCTTTACCTTCTGACGTATTTGCCAGCAACCCGTCTGGACCGGCCAGACTGGTCATCTCAGTAAAGCGGCTCATGTCCAGATCGACATCTTCGGTCGCCCAGATTTCCTGCTCGACACCCATCATGCCGGTCTTGCTGACCAGATATTTGTGACAGTTCCAGGAACCAATCTGCTGTGTTTCTCCAGTATCCTGTACGCTGATTTTGGTGTCAGCGATCATGTTGCGCATCTGTTCCATGCCTGGTTGCGACATGCTGTCCTTCACGTTCTTGATATTGATCTGATAATACTTCTTGGCCGCGTGGTTGATGAAGGTCATGGTGCCGGTCGCCGGATCCAGCAGCATATCGGAACCGCCGTCCGCCGTATCAGAAACCTTCATCTTGCCATACGCCAGAAAGGTCTGGTTCTGATCTTCCTGGGGTGTTTCACCCATCAGACCGGTGCTGTGATTAAGCGTTTCAATATAGACACCCTCTTCAGCAGCAAACGCAGCGGGCAGAATCAGGAAGGATGCGAGCAGCGTTGACAGACTGAGCTGAAAGACTCGGCGACGCGATGGACGGTTCGCGGAATGACGGATGGTCATGCAAATTCCTCATGGTGTGGTGGATAACGGTTGCAGTGAAGATAGCTGCATCACAGTGAGAAGGTATATTCGATATTGAGCCGCACACGTCTCCCGGAGATTTTTAGCATAACTGTCAGCCACGTCCAGTCGATCCAGCACATCGACTGTGACTCTCTCGTTTGACGCTCGTCATGTGAGGTCTTTTGTTCAGGAGTTAAACTGATGCCAACACCGTTTCTTTTGAGTCCAGCGATCACTCTCCTGTTTCTGATGCTCGGTTGCGTTGCAACGGCCACTGCCGACAGCGTCATCAGCGAGCCCACCCCCGGCACATCGACGCCGAATGCAATGCAGCCAAGCCTCATCGAGCGCGATGGCGTCATCTATCCCGTGATCGAAGGCACCACGTCACCCAATTATGGCGTGCAGCGTTACATTATCCGTGATGGCAAGTTTTATGACGCGATTCCGGGAACCACATCACCCAATTACGGCTCTGGACGCTATGTGATCCGGCATAACGGGGACTGACGATCAAGATGGACATGCCGGAGTGATGCATCCATCAGCCGCTATCGAACCGCTTCGTGCCGCGCCACCTGTTTTGGGTAGCGCGTCCAGGTGGGTCGTTAGAATTTCAGACCAAAACTCAGTTCAAGCTCCCATTGACTCATGGCGATATTGATGGAGTTCGGTCCGCCTGAAAAAGGGAGTGTGCAACCACAGTCGAGATCCTTCTGGGGCGCATACATGGCGGCTACGTTGATCTCGCTACGTTTGTTAAGCACCTTGGTGAGACCCAGCGTGAAATGCTGTTCGATCAGACCCGGAGCCACGACATTGAACAGGACGCCCTCTGACGGAATCGGTTGCTCGCCATAGCTGTAACCGGCGCGTAGCGTCCAGTCTGGCTGAACCTCCCACTGTGCGCCGAACTTGAAGACGGTCATGTCGTCCCAGCCGAAGCCAACACCATTGCTGCCGCCCAGACAGGCGGCAGTTTGACCCTGCATACACAATTCGATATTGCTGGTCATGTTGTTGCCGAGAGCTTTGACATCGCTATACCAGATATGCTGCACATCGAACGCGAAGGTCAGCGTTGGCGTGGCTTTGAACGCAAGCCCTAGATTGACGAATGCTGGCGCATTCAGATCGCCGTGTTCGGCAAAGAGATCGGAATAGCGATCAAACCGCTCAAAATTTACCTGACTCTGGTAGGCAACGCCCAGCGAAAGCTGGTCATTGACCTGCCAGAGCGCACCGAGCTGCACACCCCACCCAAAGGCGCTGTCGGTACCCCGATTAGACAGGTTGTCTGGATTGCCGTCAGCCACCAGCATTCCAAAGTTCGTGAAACCCTCGGCTTTAAACTGCTGGTAGGCCAGGATCAGTCCCGCGCCGACTGAAAAATTGCTATTGAGTTTGCGTGAATAGTTGAGGTTAACGGCCAGTTGGGACAAATTCACGCCGGTGGTGCCTGCGCCATAGGTACCCATGTTACGGGTCGTATCCTGGGCGTTGTAGCTGGTGTTCATGCCACCATTGCCATAGATGGCGACGCCAACCGCGCTGAGGTCATCGAGCGGATGGTTGTAGGCAAAATGCGGGATGAGAAATAAATCGTTCTCGCTCTCGACAGTTCCGGTGAAATTAGGGTTGCTGCCAAAAGGCATGGCCGGGCCGGATTTCATCAGATTGATACTTTCATTTTGCGTGTACTCCCGACTCGGCGCAAACAGTGAAAAGCCAACATCCATCCGTTCGCCTAGCCACACCATGCCGGCCACGTTCGATGCGGCAGCCATAGCATCCTGGGGCAGGGCTGAACCAGCACCGGCCATGCCTTTGCTTTTGGTACCATAACCATCCGACAGGTAGCCGTTGGTAGCGTGAACAGTCAGTGGCAGAGAGAGTGCGGAGACGATGCCGATGGCAAGCGTAGATCGGTTAACACGCATGGAATAAACCTCCTCGGATAGATTGATCGACTATGGTTGTCGATTTGCTGTCGGTGATCGACGTGGCAAATTTATCACAAGGTTCAGGGACGGGCGACTTCGGATTGATATTTATCAATCCAGACTGTCGGCAGGATAGCGGGCATCATGGTTGGCCACCTTGCTTAGAGGGGGTGGCCTGCACCAAATGTAGCTTGAAGTGGCATGTCGGAGATCTGGGTGCCAGACGTTTGGCACCCAGATAGGCCGAGATCAGGTAGGCGAGAGTGGTGCGCGTCCGATCGACAGATAAGTCAGGCCAGCCGTTGTTGCAAGTCGACCGTCGAGGATATTGCGTCCATCGAACAAAACCGGTGACTTGAGACAGCGTTTGATAGTCACGAAATCGGGGCTGCGGAACTGCGACCACTCGGTCACGATCACTAGCGCATCCGCGCCATCGAGTGCTGACAGCGCATCTGCGGCAAGAACGAAATCACTCCGCTTACCGTAGATCCGGTGCGCTTCATCCATGGCTACCGGATCGAATGCCTGAACCTTGGCGCCAGCATCCCACAGCGATTCCATCAGCACCCGACTGGATGCTTCGCGCATGTCATCCGTATTGGGTTTGAAGGCAAGTCCCCAGAGCGCAATCACGCGGCCGTTCAGATCGCCCCTGAAATAGTCGCTGATCTTTCTGAACAGCAGCTCCTTCTGACGGAAATTGACGGACTCGACAGCATGGAGCAATTGCGGATCATAACCGAGTCCGCGTGCCGTTTGTTCCAATGCGCGCACGTCTTTGGGAAAGCAGGAACCGCCATAGCCGCATCCGGGGTAAATGAACTGATAGCCGATACGTGGATCGGAACCGATACCGATGCGCACTTTCTCAATATCCGCACCCACCGCCTCAGCGATGTTGGACAGCTCATTCATAAAGCTGATCTTGGTCGCCAGCATGGCATTAGCGGCATATTTGGTGAATTCAGCCGAGCGGATATCCATCGTCATCAGGCGGTCATGGCTACGGTTGAACGGTGCATAGAGCGCCCTCAGCAATTCCGCCGTGCGGGGGTTATCGGTGCCGACAATAATGCGATCCGGGCGCATAAAATCATCAATAGCGGCGCCTTCTTTCAGAAACTCCGGGTTAGAGACGACATCGAACTCGATAGCAACGCCACGCGCCGCTTGTGTTTCCCGGACAACGGCTGCAACCTTGTCAGCCGTTCCAACCGGTACCGTCGATTTATCGACCAGGATGCGATAGGCATCCATATGTTCGCCGATAGTGCGAGCGACCGAGAGGACATACTGAAGGTCGGCGGATCCATCCTCGTCGGGCGGGGTGCCGACAGCGATAAACTGAAACAGTCCGTGTTTCACTCCGGCCTCGGCATCGGTAGAAAAGCGCATCCGTCCAACATCGCGATTCTTTTTGATTAACGCATCAAGACCGGGTTCGTGGATTGGCACGCCACCACTATTAAGCAGATCGATTTTTTTGGGGTCAATGTCAATACAGAGGACATGGTTGCCAACCTCGGCGAGGCAGGCTCCGGTCACGAGGCCGACATAGCCGCTGCCAAAAATTGTGACATCCATCTTTCAGGTCTCCGAAAAAAAAGCGGGATTGCGTGTGCGGCAAATGGTATCAGCTCCCGGATTGAAAATTCGATCTTCAGCGGGAGTTGACGAGACGCCGACATGATCTCTATAATGCGCCGCTTGTTTGGAGGGGTTCCCGAGCGGTCAAAGGGATCAGACTGTAAATCTGACGGCTCAGCCTTCGGAGGCTCGAATCCTCCCCCCTCCACCAGCATTAAGGCATCTGATATTTAGCCCGGTGATGCGGCAGTCAATACCGCCCGGCAAGCACTGTACCCGGCGGGTGTAGTTCAACGGTAGAACCTCAGCCTTCCAAGCTGATGGTGTGGGTTCGATTCCCATCACCCGCTCCATCTATGCAGGCTAACGGTATTAGAAATTATGTTGCCTGTTTTTTAAGAGTGCGGACTGCCCATGTAGCTCAGTTGGTAGAGCACACCCTTGGTAAGGGTGAGGTCATCCGTTCGACTCCGATCATGGGCTCCATTTTGACTAACAAAGCCGTTTGCGTGCCCTGTGGTACGTTATGTTGATCTGAATCATGCGGGGATCTATTCATGTCCAAAGAAAAATTCCAACGCAGCAAGCCCCACGTCAATGTTGGCACGATTGGCCA
>CAIUAY010000191.1 GCA_903897335.1 uncultured Chromatium sp.
GTGACCGCTGCCGGCTTTGAACTCAAGACGGCATTCTTTATCCTGGCCTGTAGCCTCAATTTCCTTTTCTGAATCAGCCAAGGTGGCAACTTGGGTTACTTATCATCCGGTACAAATCTATTAACCCCGCATCAGACCCGGTTGATGCCGGACGTCGTCTGATCTGTGGCGTTACGGTTGTTCCAACTCCAGATAGGCATCCACCCGTAAGCCAACCGGCAGATTGCTGCCGGGTTGCAGCTCGATCAACACTTCGAGGACACGGGTATCCACGCGCTCGGCAGGTTGTTCATTGCGCAGCGTTTTACGTCCCATCTGACTGCCGATGCGAATCACCTGTCCGGGAAAACGCTGTTTACCATAGGCATCGGCCTGAACATAGGCCGATTGACCAAGATGAATCTGGGTAATGTCAGCCTCGTCGACCTCAGCTCGCACCCGCAGCACAGAAGTATCGCCGACAACGATGATTGGAGTATCGAGCATCTCACTCACCAGTTCACCGGCGCGTCGCAGTCGCCGCAGCACGATCCCAGTGACCGGACTGCGGACAAAGGATTTCTCAAAGATCGCCCGTGCTTCTGCCAGACGCGCTTCAGCGAGCGTGACCTCAGCCTCGGCACGCGCCTGTTCATCAGCACGGGGAGGGCTGTCGATGACTTCCTGATGGAACCGCGCACGGGCGAGACGGGCGATAGCGACCTGATGCTCGCTGCGTGCGCGATCCAGATCCTGGCGGCTGCCCAGATCACGCTTGGCCAGTCCCTGTTGACGCTCCAGGTCGAGTTTGGCCAGCGCCAGCACGGCATCGGCTTCGCGGACATCAGCTTGTGCCTCGTCGCGTTCGGCAGCACGGGCACCGTTGATGATGCGGTCGAGACTGGCGCGAGCCACCGCGACTGCCGCCTCAGCCGCCTGTACCTGCGCCAGATGATCGGCATTTTCCAGCGTGGCGATGATTTGACCCTGCTGCACTAGAGCGCCTTCTTCAAGCGGCACATCGGCCAGACGCCCGGTCATGGCTGCCGCCACCTGCCTCTCTTCTGAGCGTGGCTCGACCCGTCCTAACGCGGCGATCCGGGTTCGTGGTATCGGAACCGGCAGACTGTCCGGTGTCTGATGTCCGCGATCAGGCGCTTTGGCGTCAGGCGTAAACAGCCACCAGAGACACAGACCCAGCACGGCAATCAGCACGAAACCCAGTAAGCGACGTGACATCAGCAAATTCTCCCGTCTGCAATGGTGACCAGACGATCCGCCATCTGACCCACACGCGGGTCATGCGTCACGATCACGATGGCGCGACCCTGTTCGTGGGCGATCCGGCGCAGCAGTTCGACCACAGCCATGCCGTGCGTGGTATCGAGCGCTGCCGTCGGCTCGTCGGCCAGCAGGATGCCGGGGTCTCCAGCCAGTGCGCGAGCAATCGCCACCCGTTGTTTTTCACCGCCTGAAAGCTGCGCCGGATAGCCGCGCAGCCGACCGGCCAGACCGACTTGACTCAGTAACGTGGCGGCTTCAGTGAGCGGACGCCCTTTGAGTTCCAGCGCGAGCTGGACATTTTCGAGCGCCGTCAGTGCCGGAAACAGGTTGTAGCTCTGGAACACGAAGCCCATCAGCCCCAGACGCAAGCTCGAACGCTCCATTTCCGACAGGTCACGAATGGCGCGACCCTGCACCCGCACCTCGCCCAACGTCGGTCGCATCAGTCCGCCCAGCACCATGAGCAGGGTGGTCTTGCCACTACCGGACGGTCCCATCAATGCCAGCATCTCGCCCGGATCGACCTGGATATCAACCGCATTCAGAGCGTAGACGGCGGTCTCACCCTGACCGTAGATAACCGAGACCTGTTCGGCGATGACCGCTGGCGTCATGACGCTTACCTCTGGAAGACCATCGCCGGATCAATGGTCATGGCTTTACGGATCGAGACGACGGCGGCAGCCAGGCACATGGTCAGTGTGACCAGGAACAGACCCGCCGCCAGCCAGGGTGGAACCAGCACCAGCACGATACCCGCCGTGCTGGCTTGAGAGAGCGCCATCGCCGCCGCGATCCCGAGACCATGACCGATGATGGCACTGATCAATGCCTGCCCCAGGATCACCCGATAGATGAAACCGCGTGGCGCGCCCATCGCCCGCAATGTGCCAAATTCGGTTAGATGATCGACTGTGGTGGCATAGAGTACCTGTGCCACGATCACCGCGCCGACGATGATTCCGAGCAGGGCGGACATCAGCACCGAGGCTCCGGCGCCAGTGGTGAACATCCAGTAATCGCGGGTCATTGTGGCGAGATCCTCGACGCGATAGACATCCATGCGTGGCAGCGCGGCGCGCAGTGCATCGCGCACCCGCAGCGGATCGGCATCCGGGGTCAGGGTAACCAGCACGTAGTTCCATTGCGAGACATCAAAGCCGCTCATAGCCTGAGCGGTGCGAGCCGAGGCGAAGACCCAGGGGGATGCAGTGAAAGAGCGGATACCCTGCGTCAGCGCCACCACGCGAGCGCGGTGCCGATTGATTTCAATCTGGTTTCCTATCCCCTGTATATTCAGTTTATCCAGATATAACCGATCAACGGCGATGGCGTCAGGTTGGCGTAGCGCCTCGACATCACCGGCAACCAGATTCCAAGGGCCAGCAATACCGTGATTGAGATCGAATCCCACCAGGAAAACGCTCTCATCGCCACCTGTCGGCTTTTTCCAAAAGACGAACTGCGTGATCAGACCTTCTGCGTGGGCAACGCCTGGAGCAGAGCGGGCGGTATAGATTTCGCTATCATGAATCGGTACCGTGATTTCGAAGTTGCGGGTGCCTTTGGCGGCGATCCAGAGATCCGCCTGGGTATGGCGGATGATTGTGGTCGTGCTGTCTGCAAAGCCTAGAAACAGTCCCAGCTCGGCGGCGATCAACACCACGGCGAAGACGATGCCAACCATGGTGACGACAAAGCGCGAGCGATCATGCGTCAGGTTGCGCCAGGCCAGCAACCCAGCCATGCCCAGGCTCCAGCCGCGTGCAATGTCGGGATTCGGGAGGTCACTCATCACACATTCCTTATTGCGCAAGCCCCGCTGGTCGTTCGCAGGCATCGGGGCTAAGCCTCTCACGACCCATGTTGTTGGCAACCCAGTCCATATCGGCAGCCTGTGGTTCGGGCATCCCTTCCCGAAGCGTCTAGCCAGTTTTGATCAGAGCAATGGAACCAGCAGCAGAGCGACGATGTTGATGATCTTAATCAACGGGTTAATCGCGGGGCCGGCGGTATCTTTGTAGGGGTCGCCAACAGTATCGCCGGTGACGGCAGCCTTGTGGGTCTCTGACCCCTTGCCACCGAAGTTGCCTTCCTCGACATACTTCTTGGCGTTGTCCCAAGCACCGCCACCGGTGCACATGGAGATGGCGACGAAGAGACCAGTGACGATGGTGCCGATCAGTAGACCGCCCAGTGCACGAATACCCGCGCCATGACCACCCATCAGGAAGTCCACCCCAAACGCCACTACGACCGGGGTCAGGATGGGCAGCAGCGAGGGGACAATCATCTCTTTGATTGCTGCGCGGGTAAGCATGTCGACGGCTCGCGAATAATCGGGCTTGGCGGTGCCTTCCATGATGCCCGGAATCTCCTTGAACTGACGCCGGACTTCGACCACTACCGAACTGGCGGCGCGACCCACGGCTTCCATCGCCATGGCACCGAACAGGTAAGGAATCATGCCGCCGATAAAGAGACCAATGATCACTGCCGGATCGGAAAGGCTGAAGACTTCCAGTTTACCGGCGGCCTGAAGGTTGTGGGTGTAATCTGCGAACAGCACGAGCGCGGCTAAACCAGCCGAGCCGATGGCGTAACCCTTGGTGACGGCTTTAGTGGTGTTACCAACCGCATCCAGCGCATCAGTGATCTTGCGCACCTCTGGGGGCAGATGAGACATTTCAGCGATACCACCGGCGTTGTCCGTGATCGGACCGTAGGCGTCCAGCGCGACGATCATGCCGGCCATGGACAGCATGGCGGTTGCCGCGATGGCGATGCCGTAAAGACCCCCGACCATAGAGGAGGCCCAGATCGCGGTACAGACCGCGAGGACTGGCAGTGCGGTGGACTTCATCGAGACAGCCAAACCGGCGATGACGTTGGTGCCGTGCCCGGTTTGGGATGCCTCGGCGACATAGCGCACCGGCGCGTATTCGGTCGCGGTATAGTACTCGGTGATGTAGACCAAGGCGGCCGTGAGCGCCAGGCCGATCAGGGTACAGAACAGCATGGAGAAGAAATGATCGCCCATGAAGATCCCGGTCACGATGGCGAAGGCGAACAGCGCTAGTCCGCCCGCAACCCCCATGCCACGATAGAGCGCATTCATGATCTTGCCACCGTCCCTGGCCTTTACGAACAGCGTACCGACAATTGAGGCAACGATGGAAACGGCTCCGAGCACCAGCGGGTAAAGGATGTAATTCATGTCCAAGCCGCCGTCGGCGCCCTTGAACATGAGGCCGCCCAGAACCATGGTGGCGACGATGGTAACCGCATAGGTCTCAAAGAGGTCAGCGGCCATGCCGGCGCAGTCACCGACGTTATCACCGACGTTATCGGCAATCACCGCCGGGTTACGTGGATCATCTTCGGGGATACCGGCCTCGACCTTGCCGACCAGGTCGGCGCCCACGTCAGCGCCCTTGGTGAAAATACCGCCACCCAGTCGAGCAAAGATCGAGATCAGCGAGCCACCGAAGGCCAGTCCAACCAGCGCGTGTAACGCCGTGGCGTCAGCGACACCAGTGCTACGCAGAAAAGCGAAATAGCCCGCCACGCCAAGCAGACCAAGCCCAACCACTAGCATCCCTGTCACCGCGCCGCCCCGGAAGGCAACCGCCAACGCGGACTCAAGGTTGATCGTGGCGGCTTGCGCGGTGCGGACGTTAGCGCGCACCGACACATTCATGCCGATGTATCCGGCGAGACCGGAAAGGATGGCGCCGACTGCAAAACCGCCGGCGGTGGCGATGCCAAGTGTTGGCCAGAGAATTAGAAAGAGCGCGCCACCGACCATGGCGATGGTGGTGTACTGGCGATTGAGATACGCCTGAGCGCCGGCTTGAATCGCCGCCGCAATGTCCTGCATCCGTTCCGAACCAGCGGATTGCATAATGATCCAGGCAACGACAGCGAGACCGTATACAACGGCCAAACCACCGGCACCGATGGCAAGCCAAAGTGCAACATCTGTTGACATGAATATCCCTCGTGACGAGTTTACGTTGGTGTAAGCCAATCGTTCGGGTAGCAATCGCAACGTCAGGATACAAGCAGCGGACGCACCGATTAGCCTCCCCAAACGACACCGAACTTTAACATAAAGACTTTCATCTGCTAGGGCGTGTCATCAATTCGCTCATCACCTATCAGTGACCCATGGTCTGTGAAAGCGGGTCGTTTTGAAGACATCGCTTCAAAGGCCGCAGACCGGAATGAACCACGGCTCGGGGTGGGCGTCCTCGTGCCGTATCCCAAAGTTCGTGATTACTCCCTGCGCAAACCGGTGATAAGCGCACCGTCACCTCCTGTGCCAGTGCGCCCGTCGTCGTTTCATCGCCCTGGCCTGCGTCCGTTAGCACGAGCCGCAACCGGTCGCTCCACCCATGCATGGGTCGTGAGCCAGTCGAACTATCAAGACCTGTGCGCAAAATCTGAGGACGTAGCCTGCGCAATGGGCGAACCATGAGTTAACCTTACAGGTTCCCAGAATGTGATAGGTGATGAGCAGCAATTGACCAATCCTCTGTCTGCTGCGCGAAGCGGACGGCAAACAGAAAACCAAAGTTATCGAGAGCACCCGTAAGGACATCGCGACACTGCTCGACTGGCTGACGCGCAAAACGGCATCTACGCTGCTTAACGCACTGGAAAATCGTCAATCATCGGTGCTTGCAGGCAACCATCAGCACTGTGCGCGTTCTTCCTTGAGATCCTGTAGCAGCGTGAGTGGATCCATGACGATGCAGGAACCATCCGGTGCAGGAAAAACGGCGACCGGACGTTCATCACGCGCCATGCCAGGCAACCAGCGATCCATGAAAACGGCCAGTGGCAGCGGTTCCGCCTGACAGTCAGACCAGTCGCCGTCAGCCAATGCTTCGGCAAATTCGGGCGCTGGCCAGAAGGGGAAGCAGTCTCTCCCGGCATCATCGCTGAAAGCGACAAACCCATCTTCGCCTTTAAGTGTCCAGACCTTTGCATTGACGACGGCATCCGTCAGAAACAGGGTATAGCGATCAGGAGCCGACAGCCGGAAGATGTCGGATAATTCAGCAGCGGACGACGTGTTCATTGTGTGAAGGTTCCTTGTTTCTGGTGATGGATGCCGTGATTACGGGGTTTGCCCACGCAAACTAGTACGCGCTTCCGTTTAATCTTGCATAAGCCTCATTGTAGACACATCTCGTCAGGCAAGTTCTCAAGAGGTGCATCCAATGATCAAGTATGTTGTCCGGCTCACCGATGACGAA
>CAIUAY010000192.1 GCA_903897335.1 uncultured Chromatium sp.
CGCGCCTTGCGGCACTGGCAGGACTCCAGCCCCGTGGTCTGCTTGGCTTCGCGGTGCGTCTGCTCGATCTTCCAGCGGACGCCGCACACTTGGCGCGCCGCCGCCGTGGAATCCTGAGCCACGTCGTTGGTGATGACCCAGTCCGTGCGGTGGGAGGACACCTCGACCCGGAACAGGCGCAGCGTATGGTCTTTGGGAAAGCCTTTGACTGTGATCGTTTTACCCGTCGCCAACTCCGGCGGGCTCCCGTCCAAGGCGTCGATCCGTCGGCAGGGAGCGGTGGCGGTAGAATCGTCGACCTGCCGGTTGGCCTTCAGCGGGCAGTCGTAGACCTTGCCGAGGGACTCGACGCACAGCGTCATGTCCTTAGCGGCATACCAACTGTCCATCAGCACGGCTTGGAACGCCAGCCGCGCGAGGGTCAGCCGACGGTTGAGATGTTGCGAGCGTTCTTCCTGGGCGATCGCGCTCAGTCCGGTCGGCAAATGGGTGACGCGCACGGCGCTGGGCGGCGGCATCGGGTCAACTCCTTGGCGGTAGGGGTCGTGTCAGACCAGGGTGAGCGTTCGATCAAGGACTTCCATCAGCGCAGACACGATTGCGTCCTCCTTCCTTCGCCCGATACATGGCCGCGTCGGCGCGCTGAAGCAAATCCTTGGCGAGTGGCTGCCCCGTCTCGCTCGCCACACCCAGACTGGCGGTCAGGTACAGCGAGGTGCCATCCTTCAATGTTAAGGGCGTCTGCTCCAGTGTGCTGCGGATCCGTTCAGCGATCTCGACGGCCTCCGCACTGGTTGTGTTGGGGAGCAAAACCACGAATTCCTCGCCGCCGTAGCGTACCGCCAGATCCATCGAGCGACAGGTGTCTTGCAGGCATTGGGCGACATGTGTCAGCGCCTGATCGCCACCCTCGTGTCCAAAGGTATCGTTGACTTGTTTGAAATGATCGAGATCCACCATCACCAGCGACAGTGGCTGACGGGTCCGCTGGGTCTCGGCCAGTCGCCGTTGGAGGACACGCGCGAATTCGTGACGGTTGACCAAGCCGGTCAGCCGGTCGAACAGCAGACCCTGTAATTCTCGCTTGAGCGATTCCGGCTGAAGGATGCGGACTTGTTCGTTGAATCCCAGCAACCACCAGCGCAGTTCGAGGGTATCGGCTACCTCGGCCAGCAGGCGAAAACAGCCATCGTTGGGTTGGTCGATTGCCCGTGTTCCACGCGGCGGGCGGTCACAAATGCTCTCATAGAGCCCGGCGTGAAACTCTACCTCCAGCGTGATCGTCGCCCCGTGCGTCGCGGTCGCGGGAACGGGGGATCGTGCGAGAAAAGCCGCCTGCTGGGCGAGGGAGAGTGGCGGGCGAGCGGGTTCATCGACGGGGGTCACGGTTTGCACGCGATGCACGGACAGCCAGAGCGGATTGGTAAAGTTCCAGAAGGTGCAGGCCAGATAGTTCGCGCCATTGCGCTGGAGCCAGCCGAAGGGATGGAGGCGCGCCTGCTGTGTCGTGCCCCCCTTCCGATAGGTGATGTCAATCTGACGGCGCTCGAACAGGGCCTGACGCAAGGCGTCGGTGATGACTGGATCGGGCTGAGGATCTTCCAGGACATCCTCCCAGTGTTGCAGGAGGCGGGTGTTCTCCAGCCAGGCCGCAGCAGCGGGATGTCCGGCCAGGGTCTCCTCGGCGGTGGCGAAATCCTCGGCCAGTTCCTGCCTGATCGAAGGTGGTAACAGATCGTTCAGCCAGCGCTGGGCCAAGCTCAACAAAAGTGCGTGGGCGGGCGTCATCGGTGATTCCTTGGGATATGAGGTTGATTGACCAGCGAGTCGCGTCAAGCAGGTGAGTCCTCATCCGCATCCAGTTCATCGTTCCAGGGTTGGATGTTGTAATGCGGATCGGTCTCGAAACGCACTCGCTGGCCGGCGAGCGCGAATTCGGCAAACAGAGCCGAACGGATCGCTGGGCGCGGACCGCGTTCGGGTTGGTCATCGAGGAAAAGCGTACGGTCCATGTAGACGAAAAAGGTGTGGGTGGCGGTCTCCAGGATGACCCGTCCGCGCGCCACCTCGTCGTAATCAAACACAGCCAAGGCAGGGAACCTGCCTTGATAACGCGCCACCAAGCGGGGCCAGACCGTGATATGCGCCTCCGGGCTATCGAGCCGCGTCCCGCGCCGCTCGGCCTGATGCAAGGAGATGGGGCGCGCCATCAGGCAGTCTTTGTCGTACAAGAAAATGCCAACTCGTCCCGGTGTGTCTGGCGTGGTTGCCGTCTGCGGTGCGTCCATATTGGGTGGCCTCAAGATCAGTGAATCATCCCCTTGGTCAAGTGGTGCCGAGTAGCGCGGGAAGAAGCGTTTCTGCCGGGCCCTAATTCTGAACCGTCTGGACGCACTCGGATTGTGCCGAGTAGCGCGGGAAGAAGCGTTTCTGCCGGGCCGATGAATTGCTGGTGAAACAGCCGGTCATCCTCGTGCAGCGGTTCGATGTTGAGGTAGAGCGTGCGTGCACCCGCGAAGAGCGCCGAGCGCACGAAGCGCGAGGCCGGCGAAACGGTACCGGACGTTCCGATCGCCAGGAAGAGGTCGCAGTCGCGCAGACTGCGCTTGGCGACGTATTCGGCTGCTCCCGGCAGCGGCTCCTGAAACAGCACCACATCGGGGCGGAGCCAGGCGCCGCATTGCGGGCAGGTCGGACACGCCGGATCGATCCTGGTCAGGTCTTCGTCACGTCGAAAATCACAGGCATTGGCGCTGCACCGCGTGCGCCAGAGCGACCCGTGGAGCTCGATGACGTTGGTGCTGCCGGCGAGGCGGTGCAGGCCATCGACGTTCTGCGTGATGAGCGTGAGCGAACGGCCTGGTTTGAGCAGACGTTCGGCTGAGGCCAGTGCAAGGTGCGCGGGGTTGGGCTGAGCGCGACCGATACCCTGACGCCGGTCTGAAAAGAAGCGCCAGACGCCTTCGGGGTCGGACTGCACGGCCTCCGCCGTGGCATAGGACAGCGCGCCGTCCCGGGTCCACAGTCCGCCCGGACCGCGATAGGTGCTGAGGCCGGACGCCACAGAAATGCCCGCGCCCGTGAGCACAACGATCCGAGAGAAGTCTTGGAGGTTGATGCGTGGTAGCATGTAGTCCCTCTGATGTGTGGTGTTCTCGCTGCCGGACAGGGGCCAGATCGGCTAGTACGCGCTTCCGTTTAATCTTGCATAAGCCTCATTGTAGACACATCTCGTCAGGCAAGTTCTCAAGAGGTGCATCCAATGATCAAGTATGTTGTCCGGCTCACCGATGACGAA
>CAIUAY010000193.1 GCA_903897335.1 uncultured Chromatium sp.
ACGCTTCGTTCATCGCTTCACCCCTCGGTTGTTCGTCACTTCCAAGGGTAAAAGAAGGGCGGAGCGTTTGCCGCCACCTTCAGCAACGCTGATGACCTACTCGGTTACAGGGTTTTGGCCGGAACGATGATCAAGGCCTCCTTTTCTGAATCAGCCAAGGTGGCAACTTGGGTTATCTACATGATTTCCCTTGACGCATGACGCAGGTTTTCGCCAGATGAGGCGTTGTGTCGTCGAGCTATCATGCAGTGCAGATTAGGAATTATCCATGCCTCATTCGCTAAGCTGTCGCTCCAGTGTCTGCAAACGCTCACGCAAACGCTCCAGCTCATCGAGCAGGTCAAGTGCAAGTGCCGTCCCGGCCAGGTTGAGTTCCAGATCACGCTGGAGCCGGATTGCACGGCGGGCGCGGCGAACATCATGCCCATCAAAGCGCCAAAAAGTCGGTTGTCCGCCCTGCGGTCGCAGCACACCTTCCACGACCAGAAGTTTGATGGTGCGACCATTCGCGCCGCACAGTTGTGTCAGTTCAGTCAGCGAAACAGTCAAAGCGTCATCCAGCAGGATCCCTTCAATGCCAGTCTCGATCTGCGCCATGGATCAGACTCCCAGTTCAGCCCGTGGATTAAAATTCAGACGTTCAGCCATCAGGCGATACGCCTCGCGTGCTGACTCCGTCTTGGCCGGCGGAGTCACGATCTCCAGCACGACAAGCGTGTCACCGGGGGGCTGACCAGGCAGGCCACGTCCTTTCAGACGCAGTTTCTGTCCGGTTTGCGAACCTTCTGGAATCTTCAGGCTAACGGTGCCGCCCAATGTCGGGACGGTCACAGAGGCACCCAGAGCGGCTTCCCAGGGCGCAATCGGCAGGCGCAACTGGATATCCTTGCCGTCTGGCGTGAAATGACGGTGTGGATTGAATTCAATCTCCAGATAGAGATCGCCCGCCGCGCCACCGTTCAGACCCGCCGCGCCCTGACCGGCCAACCGGATCTGCCGCCCCTGGGTAACGCCCTCTGGAATGCGCACGTTGAGTGTCCGCGAGCGCGTTTTCCGGTTGCCGTCAACATCGGCTTCCTGGACATCCAGCTTGATCTGACGGGTCACGCCACGGAAAGCCTCCTCAAGATCAATGGCAAGCTTGAGGTTTTGATCCTGACCACGACGGCGGCGCGTTTCCTTGCTTTCACGGAAGGCGCGTCCAAAAACGCTGGCAAAAAAATCGCTGAAATCGCTCGCTTCGTCCTGATTAAAATGAAACTCCCGATTGCCGCCAGCACCTGGCGGAGGTCGAAATTCCTGCCCGGCACGCCAGTTATTGCCAAGCGCGTCGTAGGCTGCCCGTTTTTCCGGGTCATGCAGCACTTCGTTGGCCTCGTTGACCTCTTTAAAGCGATCTTCGGCATTCGGTTCCTTGCTGACATCCGGGTGAAACTTGCGGGCAAGCCGCCGGTAGGCTCGCTTGATGTCATCCTGCGAGGCATCACGCGCCACGCCGAGGGTTTTATAATAATCCTTATATTGCATCGCAGCGTCTCAGGGAAATTGGCAGACTGATATTCAGTGGTTAATCATCCACTGCTGGATGTGGGGATTATGCAAAACAATTGCATCCCAAATCGTCGCGCAGGGCAGCGAGCGTCATGCGATAGCCATCAGACGTTCAGGCGCAGAAACGGGTTCCACAGAAACCGCTTGTTGCCGACGAGCTGAATGAAACTGTTGCTCCGCGTTGGAGTCGAGTCTGAAGCGGTCGGCAGCGCGGAGTCCTCGATTGGCTTCAGGCTGGCTGTCAGGGCATGTCAGCATTGCTGACCTAGCCTGGATATGACATGGTTACAAGTTGAATCCAACCCGTCCACCGATTCAGCGACGGGTCTGCCTGACGGATGTTGATCATGGTCGACCTCAAACGCGGCGCATCGATGCTGCCCTTTCTCATTGCACTGATGACGCCGGCCTTCTCGGATGATGCGGTGAGTCCAGGAACTGCGCCCTGCGTCGAGTCGTCTGATCAGGCCAGCAACGCCTGCCCGCCATCAACTGCGACCACGAGTGAATCATCTCTGTTTGCGCCCTCGCTGATCGAAACAGCGCCTCCACGGTTGCCAGAACTTCAGCCTGAATCACCGAGCGTCCCGACACCGCGACCGGAACTGCCTGGAAATAGCCCTACCCAAGACGCCTCGCAGCAACTGCCACCACGCGATCCGGGCGCACCCGAACAGCCGGTCAGCGCCAGCGCAGCCCAGCAGCAGGAAAAGCGTCTGCATGAGCATCTGACCTGGGACTATTGTGGCCCGCGGCCTGGTGCCAAAGGATTAACTTTGCTTACTGAACCCGACTCCGGGATGCCGATCGACATCACGGCGGATCGGATCGACGGCGACCAGAACAGCGACATCCTCTGGCTTCAGGGCGATACTGAAATCCTCCAGAATGGCCGCCGTCTGGAAGCCGACCAGTCGCGCTATGACCAGCGCAGCGGACAAGTCAATGCCGCCGGTCATCTGTATCTGGAATCGCCCGGATTGCGGCTGATCGGCGACTCGGCTGACTACAATCTCGAAACCAAACAGGGCACAGTCAACCAGGCGCAGTATCGCGTGTCTGGCAATGCCAATTTGCGCGGCGCGGCGGATCACGCCTGGCTGCTCTCCGACCAGTTGAGCCGCTATGAATCGATTCTGTATACGACCTGCCCGCCGGGGCATTCAGACTGGTCGATCCGCGCCAGCACTCTGGAGCTGGATCAGGCCAGCGGCATGGGAACCGCCCGTCATGCGCGACTGCGCATCGCCGACGTGCCGGTGCTCTATAGCCCCTATCTGCGTTTCCCCATTGATGGCAGACGACACAGTGGTTTTCTGATCCCCTCTTTGGGAACCTCGAACGCGACTGGAACCAATATCAGCCTGCCCTATTACTGGAACATTGCACCCAACATGGACGCCACCATCACCCCCCGGATCATGAGCGAGCGCGGGCTGATGCTCGACACCCAGTTTCGCTATCTGGCGAGTTTCCAGAAACTGGAAGTCAATACCGAACTCCTGCCACACGATAGCCAGGCGCCGGAGCTTGGCATACGCGGCGCACTGCGCGTCAAGCAGCAGGGGCAGCTCAGTCCGCGCTGGTTCACCTCGGTTGATTTCGCCTCGGTCTCCGATGAACACTATCTCCAGGATTTCGGCAACCGGCTCAATGTGACCAGCCTGCGGAGCCTGACTCAGCGCGCCGATCTCAATTATCAGGGTGACGGCTGGCGTCTGCTCAGTTGGGTTCAGGAATTTCAGACCATTGATCCGAGCATCACGCCAGCCAGCCGACCCTATGGCCAGCGTCCGCATGTTGAACTGGATTTGGACACGCAACGCCTGAAACGTCTGTTTGAGTATGATCTGGATGCGCAATATGACTATTTCGATCATACCTCCGCCGTGCATGGCAGCCGTCTGGTCGCCGTGCCATCCCTGCGCATCCCGTTGCGACGCAGCTTCGGCTATCTGATCCCCAGCGCACGCCTGTTTTATACCCACTATGATCTGATCGATCAGACCGCCGGTCTGCCGCAACAGCCGTCGTATCTGATTCCAAACTTCGACCTTGATGGCAAACTGATCTTCGAGCGCGAAAGCAACTGGTTCGGTGACAAGACGCTGCAAACCATTGAGCCACGTCTCTATTACGTGCTGACGCCCTACACGGATCAGTCCAAGACGCCGCTGTTTGACACCACCGCGCTTGATTTCAGCTTCGCCAGCCTGTTCCGACCGAATCGATTTACCGGTTACGACCGCATCGGCGATGAAAACCGTCTCACGCTGGGGCTAACCTCACGCACCATCGCCAATCGCAGCGGCGATGAATTATTTCGTGCGAGCATCGGGCAGATCTATTACTTCAGCGAGCGTCGGGTTCAGCTCAGCGGAGACGGCGTTGAAAATGATATCGGCTCGTCGATTGCCGGTGAATTCGCGGCACGTCTGCATCCCAACTGGACTGCACTGGTGAGCGCACAGTGGAATCCCAACCAGAGCCAGGATCTCTGGGAGAAACAGTTCTTGCAGTTGCGTTACGCTCCTGATAACACACATTTGCTGAATCTGGCCTATCGCTACAACCTGGGAGCCCAAATCTCCGAAAAATATGAAGACACGGATATTACTTTTCTGATGCCCGTTGGATCACAGGTCAAGCTGGTTGGCCGCTGGCTTTATTCGATGCTTAATAACGAAACCATCGAAGCCTTTGCTGGCCTCGAATTCGGGCGCTGCTGCTGGCATCTGCGCATCCTTGGCCAGCACCTCAAACGCAGTGCCGACACGGCCGGCAGCACCAGCGTCATGTTACAACTGGAACTGGCTGGTCTTGGTTCATTCGGCGATCGGATCGACAACTTCCTGGAGCAGGAAATCTATGGTTATCACTCAAACTAGCCGACGCCCGGCAAACCTGGCTCGCGTAGCGACTCTGCTAATCCTCCTGACGGGGCACGTCCTGGCTCAAAACGGCAGCGAATCACTGGACGCTATCGTCGCCGTCGTCAATGACGATGTGATCGTGCAGAGCGAACTCAACAAGGAAATCAGCCTAGTGATTCCGCAATTACACCAGCAGGGCACGGCAGAACCCTCGCGTACCCAACTGGAAAAACAGGTGTTGGATCGGTTGATCCTCAAGCGACTGCAACGCCAGCGCGCCAAGGATCTTGGGATCACGGTGGATGACGCTACTCTGAATGAGGCGCTGACCAACATCGCCAAACGCAACAATCTATCGCTTGAAGAGTTACAGGCCACGCTCGAAGCCAGCGGCATCCATTTTGATAACTTCCGCGAGGATACCCGCACCCAGATCCTGACCAGCCGCCTGCAAAGCCAGGAAGTCACCAAAAAGATCCGCATCACCGATCAGGAAATCGACCGCTTTCTGGCCAAGGAATCCAGCCGCCTGATCGAACGCGAACAGGTGCGGCTCCAGCATATCCTGGTCGCACTGCCCGAAAACCCCACGCCTGAGCAGGTCAAGGCTGCTGAATCCAAGGCCAACCGACTGATCGCCCAACTGCGTCAGGGCGCTGATTTCAGCGAGATGGCGGTGCGCGAATCAGATGGTCGCAACGCACTCGAAGGTGGTGATCTCGGCTGGTTCGAGATGGGCGCGGTGCCGGTGCTGGTCGCCGACCTGGCCTTCACCATGGCTGAGGGTGAAATCAGCAAACCGCTACGTAACGCTAGCGGTTTTCACATCATCAAAATGCGCGAAATCAAGGGCGCGACCCCGCATAACGTGAATCAGACCCGGGCGCGTCACATTCTGATCCGCACCAATGATCTCGTCTCCGACGAAGATGCCAAACGGCGTCTTTCACAGTTGCGTCAGCGCATTCTGGTTGGCGAGGATTTTGCAGTGCTGGCACGTGCGCATTCAGACGACACCGGATCGGCGCTCAAGGGCGGCGAACTGGGCTGGCTCAATCCGGGAGACACCGTGCCCGAATTCGAAGAAGCGATGAAGGCGCTGGCGCTCAACGATGTCAGCGAACCGTTCAAGAGTTCGTTTGGCTGGCATATCGTGCAGGTCGAGGAGCGGCGCAGTCAGGACACCAGCGGCGACATCATGCGGATCAAGGCGCGCGAGGCGCTGCAACGACGCAAGACCGAGGAGGCGACTGAGGAATGGCTGCGCCAGATGCGCGACGAGGCATATGTCGAGGTTCGGCTGGGGCGCGAATCGTGAACCGTGGTCAATTTTCAGGATTGCCAGCGTGAACCGCATCAGGCGTCTTGCGATCACGCCCGGTGACCCGGCGGGCATCGGCCCGGATTTGGTATTGCGCCTCGCACAGCAACCGCACGACAGTCAACTGGTAGTGGTTGCCGACCCGGAGCTTCTGGCAGCGCGTGCGCAACGGCTGAGACTGGCGCTCCAGATCCAGACTTTTGATCCCCATGTCCCGCGCTTTTGCGCAGTCCCCGGACAGTTGAGCATTCTGCCGGTGGCGCTGCGCCAGCCCGTGACCCCAGGCCAACTTGATCCCGCCAACGCCGCCTATGTCCTGGAGACTCTGGCAAGTGCCTGTGATGGCTGTCTGGATGGCACGTTCGACGGTCTGGTCACAGGCCCGGTTCACAAGGGCGTGATCAATGACGCCGGACTACCATTCACCGGACACACCGAGTTTCTGGCTGAACGTTGCGATGCCTGGCCGGTGATGATGCTTGCCACGCCCGGTCTGCGTGTCGCGCTGGTGACAACGCATCTACCGCTCTCGCAGGTCAGCCGCTCCATCACGCCTGCGCTTCTCAGTCAGGTCATCGGGATTCTGCACCGTGATCTACGGTGTCGGTTCGGCATCGACCGGCCACGTATCCTGGTTTGCGGACTCAATCCACATGCCGGTGAAGGCGGCCATCTGGGGCGCGAGGAGATCGACATCCTCATCCCGGTGCTGGATGCACTGCGGGCGCAGGGCATGGATCTGGATGGCCCCATTCCAGCCGACACGGCCTTCGTCCCAACGCGGCTGGCGGCGACTGATGCCGTCCTCGCCATGTATCACGATCAGGGTCTGCCGGTTCTCAAGCATCTGGGATTCGGACAGGCTGTCAATATCACGCTGGGTCTACCCATCATCCGCACCTCGGTCGATCACGGCACCGCGCTCGAACTGGCTGGGACGGATCGGGCTGATTCCGGGAGCCTGGTTGCGGCGGTTAAGATGGCGCTAAGGATGATCCGTGAGTGAGTCGTGAGAATGGAATTCTCTTCGCACGGGCGATCAGTGGAAAGTACTGACCATCAATCCGAACGCTGTGGTTCCTGAAACTGCAACGAAGCGAGACGGGCATAAAGTCCACCCTCAGCCATCAGGTCATCATGACGCCCGGAAGCAACGATTCGCCCCTGATCCAGCACCAGTATCCGGTCAGCATTGCGCACAGTGGCGAGTCGATGGGCGATGACGATACTGGTGCGACCTTGCATCAGCATCTCCAGTGCATCCTGCACCAGACGCTCGCTTTCGGCGTCGAGTGCGCTGGTCGCCTCATCAAGCAGAAGCAACGTCGGATTGCGCAGAATCGTTCGGGCAATCGCAATCCGCTGACGCTCGCCACCCGAGAGCCGTACCCCGCGTTCACCCAGAAACGTGTTGAAGCCCTGTGGCAGACGATCAATGAATTCGATGGCATGGGCGGCTTCTGCTGCCTGCCGCACGTCGTCATCGCTCGCTGATTCCAGTCCGTAACGGATATTCTCCCAGGCATCAGCGCCGAAGATAATGGGGTCTTGCGGCACCAGCGAGAGCCGTCCGCGCAGATCTTTGGGATCGACCTGACGGATGTCGACGCCATCGAAGCGAATCGTCCCGGCGACTGGATCGTAGAAGCGCAGCAGCAACTGAAATAGCGTCGTTTTGCCTGCGCCAGATGGCCCGACCAGCGCGATCCGTTCACCCGGTTCGATGATCAGCGAGAGATCGGCGAGGGCTGCTGTTTCAGGACGCGCCGGATAGATGAAACGCACGTTCTCGAATGCGATCCGGCCACGCGGCCTGGTCGGCAGCGACTGCGGCACAGCGGGCGGCAGAATCACGGGCTGGATCTCCAACAATTCCATCAGACGCTCGCTGGCGCCTGCCCCACGCAGCAACTGCCCGATGAGTTCGCTTAGTGACCCAACCGCGCCCGCGACTACCACGGCATAGAACAGAAAGGCCGAGAGTTCACCGCCGCTGAGCGTGCCGGACAGCACCCGGTGTCCACCGATCCATAGCACCATGCCGATGGCGCTAAAGGTCAGAAGTGTCGTCACGCCCGACAGCACGGCGCTGGTCAGCGAGCGACTCATGGCCACAGTGAAAGCGGACTCGACCTGCTCGCCATAGTGCCGCCGGTCGAGCGGCTCATGACAGAATGCCTGCACGGTGCGGATGCCGTGAATCACCTCATCGATATAGGCACCGACATCGGCGATGCGATCCTGACTGGAACGCGAGAGCCTGCGGACGCGTCGCCCGAGGATCCAGGTCGGCCCGATGACAAAGGGCAGGCCGATCAGCACCAGACCAGTCAGTCCTGGACTGGTCACGGCCAGCATTGCCAGGCCACCCAGCACCAGCAGCGCGGTGCGCAATGCCATGGCCAGCGTCGAGCCAACGACGACCTGGAGCAGCGCGGTATCGCTGGTCAGGCGCGAAATCACCTCGCCGGTTCGCGTGACCTCGAAAAAGCCCACGTCCAGATCCAATACGCGGCTAAAGACCGCCTGACGAATATCCGCGACAACGCGCTCGCCGATCCAGTTAAGCAGATAGGAGCGCACCGTCACCGCGCCAGCCATGAAAAAAACCACCACCAGAAAGAGCAGCAGGGCATGGTTGAGCGCGGCAGGCGTCCCGGTACCCAGCCCGGAGTCCACCACGACCCGGATCACCTGTCCAAAGGCCAGCACTGAACTGGCGGCAATCATCAACGCCACCACCGCGATCGCCATCTGTCGTGCATAGGGTCGGGTAAAGCGCAGCAGGCGCATCAGTGCACCGAGTTTGCGGGTACTGGGTCGGTTGAGCGGATCATTTGAATCGTGGCGCATGGACATTTCCGGTCGGCAGGCAGTTAGGTGTCAAGTCCCGTGAGAGCGTCGTCGACGCCTGCAACTCACGACGGATCGCGGGCGTGGTGCGGGCGTTTTGATGCCGGTTCAGATTCATGGTCAGGCATCCCGTCAGGTCGGTGATGGCGTCGTCGGCAGTGGGCGCGGGCGCGCCCTCAGCTCGTTGCTGAGTGTGCGCAGTGCCTCCCTTGCCAAAAAGAGCGGATGGCTGCGGCGCGGCACATCATCACACGGGTCTTGACAACTACCCTCATCTCAGCCTGGTGAGGTATGCACCGACACTCCGAGCAGGGCGGCAAACTGGAATGGTGATGGACTCGCTTGCTGGCACACGGCGATGACTGGCTCATACATCCTTGGCCAGCCAGCGCAGACGACTCGTTCTAAGCGGCTTCCGCCCTGGCAGCCGCTTGTTCCATCAACGCCTTGAGTTCTCCGCTGACATGTAATTCAAGTGCGATGTCGCACCCGCCGACCAGTTCGCCGTCGATAAAAATCTGCGGGAAGGTTGGCCAGTCGGCATAGCGCGGCAGATTCTCGAAGATCTCAGGGTCTTGCAGGACGTTCACATAGACAAACGGGACGCCGCATTCCTGTAAGGCCTCAGCAGCACGTCTGGAGAAGCCACACTGTGGCAATGTCGGCGTGCCCTTCATATAGATCACCACCGGATTGCCTTTTACCTGCCCGTCAATACGTTCCAGTACATCCATTCTTCACCTCATTACTCATTGAGAATATTTCAATCAACGTCGGAACCGGCGTCGGCATTTTAAGCCAGATGCCGTTGCAACCACAGTTCCAGCAGTGCCAGATGCCAAAGTTTATTGCCCTGAATGCGGGTGTGATGCCGATCCGGTGCATCCAGCAGTTGATCGAGATAGGTTTGACGATAGATCCCGCGTTCGCGGCTGACACGCGAAGTCAGCGTATCGCGCATCAGATCGAGAAACGACCCGCGTACATATTTGAGCGCAGGCATGGGGAAATAGCCCTTTGGTCTGTCGATCACGGCATCCGGCAGCAGACCCCGCGCCAGTGCTTTGAGTGGATACTTGCCGCCATCGCGCAGCTTTAGCTCAGGCGGACAGCGGGCAGCCAGTTCAACCAGATGGTGATCGAGGAAAGGAACCCGCGCCTCCAACCCCCAGGCCATTGTCATATTATCGACCCGCTTCACCGGGTCATCGACGATCAGCGTGGTGACATCAAGCCGCAGCACGGCATCCATGAATTCATCGGCATCGGGTTCACCCAGCCGTTCGGCGATCAGCGCGGACGTGTGATCCCCGCCGCCGTAAGCATCCGTAACCAGCCGCCGGTATTCTTCGTGGTCACGATCAAAATAATGCTTGCTGAAGCGGTTGAGTCGGCTGCCGCTCGTCTCGGCCATCATGCGTGGATACCAGAAATAACCGCCGAACACTTCATCAGCGCCCTGCCCTGACTGCACGACTTTGATCTCGCGGGCGACCTGCTCGGCGAGCAGATAAAAGGCCACGGCATCCTGACCGAACATCGGCTCGGCCATGGCGTCGATCGCCTCTGGCAGACGCTGCAAGACCTGCGCGTTGGGCACTAAAAACTTGCAATGACGGGTGGCGTAACGGTCAACCACTAAATCCGAATACTGGAACTCGCTGCCTGCTTCTTCTGGCGTGTCCTCGAAACCGACTGAGAAGGTGCGCAGATCGGACACCCCGGCTTCTGCCAGCAACGCGACCAGCAGACTCGAATCCAGACCGCCGGAGAGCAGCACACCAACCGGCACATCGGCGACCTCGCTGCGAATTTTGACCGCATGACGCAGTGCGGCATGGATCAACTCCAGCCATTCAAATTCAGTGAGCGGATGCTCGGGGCGGGTGGCGTTGAGATGCCAGTAGGCCTGTTCGGTACGGTTGCCATCAGCATCCAGACGCAACCAATGACCGGGGGCGAGCTTGCGCACCCCATTGAGGATGGTGCGCGGCGCGGGCACCACGGCGTGAAGCGTGAACAGGTTATGCAGCGCCACCGGGTCAATGGTCGTGTCAACGCCACCGGCGGCCAGCAGCGCCTGTGGACTGGAGGCAAAGCGCAGTGTCTGACCTGACTCAGACCAGTAGAGCGGCTTGATCCCGAAACGATCCCGTGCCAGAAACAGCAACCGCTGGTTGGCGTCCCAGATCGCGAAAGCAAACATGCCATGCAACCGCTCGACGCAACCCGTGCCCCAGACATGCCAGGCTTTGAGGATGACTTCAGTGTCGCCATCGGAGAAGAAGTGGCAGCCCCAGTCTTCCAGCTCGCGCCGCAATGCACGGTAGTTATAGATTGTGCCGTTGAAAACCAGCGCCAGTCCAAGTTCAGCATCGACCATTGGCTGGTTGGAGCGCACTGAGAGGTCGATGATGGCAAGCCGCCGATGACCAAAGGCAACCACGCCATCGCTGTAACTGCCGCCGTGATCCGGACCGCGCCGGGTCAGTTCGGCCAGCATCGACTGGATCGCGTTTAGATCGGCGGGCGTGCCATCAAAGCGTAATTCGCCACAGATACCGCACATCGCACTGTTCCTAAATTGTCAGGCATCGCGTCATCGTCAGATCTAACCCGGCAAAGCGGTGCATCGACGTGATCGCGAATGATTGGAATACGTCGGCCAGGTGGGCGAATACTCCTCGGCCTGATTGCCCCAGGTCGTCCAGCCGTCACGCGAGCCGCGCCCGAAAAGTTCAAGAAATGGGCCTGGGCTGCAAGTCTCGATGATGCCGTATTGCTCGTCGGGTTTGCGTGAATGTTCGCGTTTCATCGAGCGGATGATATTGACCTGGCGTCTTCCCGGCTCAAGTGTGCGGGCATGTTTTCCGCGCACCCCGAATAGAATGATCTCAGTAGTATTGCGAAAATAAAAGCCAACACCGCGTCCATCCGGGCCGCCATCTTTGCGTACCTTATGCCAGATCAAATTGGACTTGTATTGAAACCCCCATGCCGCCAGAACCTGCAAGCCTTCTGGCAGCAGCGCGTTCGGAACCCAAAGATAAAGATGCGCAGTTTCCAGGCAGACACTGGCTACTGGCAGGACACAGATCTCTTCAAGCGTCAGGGTGCTATAGCGATTCAGACGCCGGTGTTCTGGCGCGACCCTGCCGGTCTTATTCTGGAACTGCCACGGCGGATCAGCCAGTAACGTGGCAAACCGGGTGCCGTTGGTTTTGTCCAGAAGGTCTTGCGATGGGTTCATCCGTTCTTCCGAAACCCCGGCCTTCTGGCCGGAGTCATTGACGTGTGCTAGCTCGAACGGCTCACAACCAGCCGGACTGCATCAAACATCCCGAATGTAATCGTAGATATTCAGATAGTCCTGCCCTGGCACATTCCAGGAGTAATCCGAACGCATGGCATTCTTCATCAGCTCGCGGAAATGATCCGGGTGATTGCGATAGCAGGCGATGGCGCGACCGAGCGCGGATTCGAGTCCGGGATGATCGTAATCCTGGAAGACATAGCCATTGCGCACATGCAGTGGACGATCCGAGAAATCCTTGTCGAACACCGTATCCGCCAGCCCGCCGACCGCGCGCACCACCGGAATGGTGCCATAGCGCAGTGCGATGAGCTGAGTAAGTCCGCACGGCTCGAAGCGGCTGGGCACCAGCATCATGTCCGCTCCGGCATAGATCAGATGCGACAGATCCTCATCGAAACCGATCTCCAGATGACAGTCCGGGCTGTCGTTGAGCATTTGCTTCAAGCCCCAGAAATCACCGTTGATCCGATCATCCGGGCTGGAACCGAGCAGCACGAACTGAGCGCCGCGCTCCAGCGTATAGAAGATGGCATGACGCACCAGATCCAGACCCTTCTGTGGATCGAGACGACCGATGAAGGCGACGATGGGCTTATCGTTGTCGGCCAGCATCAGACGGTGACGCAGCGCACGTTTGTTGTCGTACTTGCCATCGAGGGTCTCGATGCCATAGCGCACCGGGATCTGACGATCCACCTCCGGGTTCCAGACATCGTAATCAATGCCGTTGACCACGCCGCCATATTTGATGTGATGGGTGTGTAGGGTTGATTCCAGACCGAAGCCCTGCCCCTGATCCTTGGTCTCAAAGGCATAACGCGGCGAGACCGTGGTCACGAAGTTGGCATAGACGATACCGCCCTTGAGCAGGTTCAGCGCCTTGGAATGACGGTTGTCGGCCATCCGGGTTTGATCGAAGAAGCGTTCCGGTCGGTGCAGCCCGGTAGCATGTAGCAGTTCAACTCCAGTCACGCCCTGATGCGCGAAGTTGTGGATGGTCAGACAGACCCGTGGATGGATCATGCCGAGTGACTGATAGAACTCATAGAGAAAGACCGGAACCAGGGCGGTTTGCCAGTCGTGACAATGGATGATGTCGGGGTGCTTGCCGGACTTCCAGAGGAATTCCATCGCAGCGCGCGAGAAGAAAGCATAGCGTAAAACATCGTCCTTGAAGCCATAGATGCTGCCACGGTTGAAAAAATTATCCGTGGAGTGCGGCTCGATAAAAAAGCACTTGCGGTCATGCACGAAGCCGAAGAACACGGTGCAGTGGATCGCGCCGTCATACCAGGGTACCCAAAGATCGTTATAGACCTCCTGCATCTCGAAGATCTGGTCGTAACGCATCGAAGCATATTTGGGCAGGATGATCTCGACATGGTTGCCGCGAATTGCCAGCTCGCGGCTGAGTCCAAACACTACGTCAGCCAGCCCACCGACCTTAGCCACGGTGGCCAGTTCGGGCGTGATCTGGACGATGAAGAGACTGGGACGTGACGGCACCGGAGGTGGCGCGGGCTCAAAGACTGGTTCTGGTGCTGGAACTACTTCGGGTTCGAGCCTGGTGGCTGGCGGTGGTTCCAGTTCTGCAATGGCTGGACTGGCATCAGCCAGTGATGCGGATTCTGGCGTGACATCCGGTTCCTGACTGGCAATGCTGGCAGACGGAATCTCGGCTCGATCCGCGACCAGTTTAACCGGAAGCGTCGTGGCAGGTTCTGGGGCAGGCGCTGGTGCTGCCACGGTAGCCGTTGCAGGTTTGGGCGAGGCGGTTTTGCGGATCGTGCTGGACGCCGTGGCCGCAGGCGGAACCGGTACCGCGTCAGCCGTGGTCGCCGCTGCGTCCTGATATGCCGCAACTGGCGCGTCATCCTCCGCGACCACCTCCGGTTTAACCGGAAGCGTCTTGGCAGGTTCTGGGGCAGGCGCTGGTGCTGCTACGGTAGTCGTTGCAAGTTTGGACGAGGCGGTTTTGCGGATCGTGCTGGACGCAGGCGGAACCGGTGCCGCGTCAGCCGTGGTCGCCGCCGTGTCCTGACGTGCCGCAACTGGCGTGTCATCCAAACGTGGTGGCGTCGCGGCGGGCGCTGTCACGCGCTTGCGCTCCGTCAGTGTTTTGGTGGAGTCGGCCACGCCAGATTGCACGGTCGATGCCTTTTTCGATCCAGTCGGCTTTTTCGCCATTCGCTCATTACCTACAGCGGTGTGGTCGGAAGATCACGTTTCGATGGTGTTAGTGTACCGCAGTCGCGGCGCTCGTAGTCGGACATCCCGGCATGGATCATCCTGCCCGCCAGACACAAAAGTCCCTAACCATGAATACGCTTCTCAGTGCGCTGGATGACGGGTATTGAACGCGACATTCCAGCGTTCTTTGGTGGCATCGACCGGAATCGCTGTGAGTTCCAGCGTACCCACCTCAGTGACTGCGGCCTGTAGGCGCACGGCGACCACCTCGCCCTGCTTGCGTCCTGGCGCCTGGAGCGTGGTCTGGATCTCGTGCAGTTCGGACAGCTCATCCTCGCCCCAGTCTTCCAGCAGATCGCCGACACGATCCTCACGGCGCACGCTGGAACCAAAGAAGCGGAAACGCACCGGTTCTCCGACGATCAACCCGAATTCCTGGGGTGCGCTGACCGCTGCCGAGCCTTCCTCCAGACCAAAGGGTGCCAGACACAGCGCCTGGATTTCGGGCTCCATGCCGGGGATGGCAGGCGTTGCGTTCTCGATCCCGACATAATAGGTATGCGAGGTGCCACCGCGAATCCGCACTCCGCCATGATGCCGGACATGCGCATAGAAGGCCGCACCACGAGCCACGGCCAGATCCAGGTCACGCGCTTCCAGCAAACGCGCTGGTGGGGCGGATTCACAGTCCAGCCAGTGATTGAGAACCTCTAGCACCCGCGTTTGAAGTGCTTCGGCCTTGAACACGCCCCCATTGAACAGCACGGCGGTCGGGCGCAGAAAACTGGCCTCTGGGGATTGCGCGACGAAACCGGAAAGATCGCCGGTCGCGCCCGCCTGACGCCCCAGAAAAGCGGCCAGATGACGGGTCACGGCCGGATCTTGCGCATAGGGCAGGCCAATCCGGGTCAAGGCACCACGGGCACGGCTGACCGGGCGGCTGCTGGACTCGACTACGGGGAAAAAGCCCTCGACGAGGCCAGACTGCACCTCGTTTCGGGTCAGTTCGGTGCGGATGCTGCCGCCAATCAGACGTGACCCGCGACTGGGCACGACCACCGGCACCTGTTCCAGCGCCGCATCCGCCAGCAGCGATTCCTTGGCCTGACGGCAACCGTGGGTGAGCGCCTGGAGCTGCCAGCGATCCAGCTCAACGCCAGCCTGGGCGAGCTTGGTCTTAAGCTGATAGGCCAGCGCCAGATCCATGTTGTCGCCGCCAAGCAGGATATGTTCGCCGACCGCTATCCGGTTGAGTTCCAATGCGCCAGCATTGTCGGTGACGGCGATCAGCGATAGATCCGTGGTGCCGCCGCCGACATCGACCACTAGGATGATGTCACCGACCCGCACCTGATTGCGCCAGTCGCCCTGACTGTCATTGACCCAGCTATAAAGCGCCGCCTGCGGTTCTTCCAGCAAGACCAGATGCTCAATGCCGATGGCACGAGCCGCTTCAGCGGTCAGTTCACGCGCTGCCGGATCGAACGATGCCGGAACCGTTACCGTCACGTCCTGCTGTTCCAACCGGTCATAAGGATAGAGTCCGTTCCAGGCCTGACGCAGATGCGCAAGGAACGCAATGCTGGCATCAAAGGGCGAAAGCTGCGGGATCTCGTCCGGCACCCCGGCGGGCAGGATCGGCGCTTTGCGATCCACGTCGGGATGACACAGCCAGCTTTTGGCGCTGGAGACCAGACGGATCGGCGTCATGCTGCCCTGATGACGCGCCAGCTCACCGATGATGCGCCCGGATTCGCTCTGCCACGGCAGGCTTAAATCGCTGGCACGAAATTCGTCTGGATGCGGCAGATAGAGAAAGGACGGCAACAGTGCACGTGACTCAACGGCACCGGCTGACACGAGCTGCGGAATGGCCAGGAGCGACTGGACGATACGCTCGCCCTCGCTTTTCTCTGAATCCACATAGGAGAGCGCACAGTGTGTCGTGCCGAGGTCGATGCCGACGGCATAGCGGGCGGTCGTCACAGTTCCACCTCCGCTGCGGCCAGAATGTTCAGGTCATGCGTACTGCTGATCTGCGGCAGACGGCAGGCGTTCACCCGCCAGCCACGGTGCCGCAGTGTGCCGGCAAAAGGCGGCTCGCCGACCACTTGCCCGGTGGGACGCATCGCGGCAGCATCGAAGCCCCGTTCCAGCGTGATCCGGCTGCCTTCGGGTTCATCACGCACCGGCGTGATCATCAGATAATCGTGCAGCACCCGCTGACAGCCCTGATGCACCACCCGTGCGCCAGCGCCAACCTCTTGATCCGAATAACCCTGGATGTCTTCATAAAGAAAATCGATCAGCCGCCCTTCTTTCTGCAACAGACCGAGCAACAGCAGCGCGGAATCCGCTGTCACAGACGGGCGCACTGTCGCGGGCGTCAGCCCGGTGGCTTGATGCATACCCGCGCTGTCAGTGAGGGTTGCAACCGCCTGTGCAAATCCGGGGTCTCTGAGGATGCGTCGCAAGCTATTAAAGGCAATGTGTATCCTGCGAAAAAAAGACGGCGATGATGATGCCATGAAAGATCCTCTTCACTGAGAAGGTGTCGCCAATTTACGGATGGATGTCCCGCGACAGACTGGTCGCGTCGCTTAAGGATGCGTCAGCTCACGCGCTGCGCATCATGCCGGGGTCGGGATTATACGGCGCTTCGCGGGTGGGTGCTGGACATGGAACGAATACTGGCATCATCATCTGAGATATCCGCCGTCGAGTCGCTGTGGCGGCGATGCCGATCAGACTGATGAGAGAATCCTGCCATGAAGACACTGAACGCCAACCTGCCAACTCATCCACAACGCCGCGAGATGATTGCACTTGCGGCCTATTATCTGGCCGAAAGCCGTGGTTTTGCTCCAGGTAAAGCTGAAGACGACTGGCTACAGGCCGAACAGGTGATTGATGCCATGATCGCCGACCATCAGCTTAGCCGTTCGACCGGCATGAACGCCGGACGCACGAGCATCCGCAATGCGCTTCAGTCACTCAGTCTGCTCGAAAGCCAGGTTGTCCCGGATCTCGACGGTTAGCGCTGTTTTTTGGAGGTGGAACCGCTTGCAGAGGCATCAACCAAGCTGATCACCGGTTGCAAGTGTCCGCCCACGCCAGAGACTGCCGAATGGCGTGAGATGTCAACGCACCGCAGCCGCATAAAAAAAGCGCGACGGATGTCGCGCCTGAAATGACCACCAAAGGAGGTTGGAGGATGCACCGAAACAGGTTGTTTCAGCACATTAGTAGTTTCTTATCGAGAATCTATTTTGTCAACCTCATCTGTCAGGATAGGCAACGGCATCTTTGCCGTGACTCTTAAGCAGGTCACGCGCCTGTTCAGCCGCTTTTTTACTGGGATAGGCCGCTGTGCGCACACGATAAGCCGTCCTTCCATTTGGCAGCGTGGCCGTCTGGACATTAGCGGTCACGCCCAGCATCGCCAGTTCGGCCTTGCGCCGTTCAGCATCAGTGGCATTGGTGAATGAACCGGCCTGTACTACATAACTGCCACTCGGCGCTAATGGCATGGAGTCGGGAACTTCCTTCGGGAATACTGCCGGAAGTGGCGTGGCAGGCGGTGATTCCGTCACCGCTGACGGATGGCGCGCCGGAGGCGGTGGTGGCGGTGCCTTGTCGCTCAGATCGACCGTTGCATCGTTCAGGAGCTGCGGGAACTGGAATTTTGGCTGCACGGGCGCTGGCCGCGACTCACGCTGGGAGGTGGCCGTCTGCTCGTCTGGCGTCGCGGTTGCAGGACGCCGCGTCGACATGACATTCGCAGCGACAAGACCTAGCGCAATCCCCCCCAGAAACCACCAGACGCAGGATCGCGGCTGTCTGCGTTTGAGTATTGGCGGCGGGTTTCCGCGTGTGTTTTTGGCGGTTTTTGCCATTTACATGCTCTCCGGCGCCGTGACGCCAAGCAGTCCGAGTCCATTGCGCAAAACCTGGCGCGTAGCGAGGATCAGCTTGATCCGCGCATCGCGCAAAACGGCGTCATCGACCAGAAACTGGTGGGCGTTATAGTAGGTGTGAAAATCATTGGCCAGTTCGCGCAGATACTGTGTGAGCTGGTGCGGCTCGGCCTTGATCGCTGCCGTTTCGACGATTTCGGGATAACGGCTCAGTGTGCGCAGTAGCGCCTGCTCATGATTTTCAGTCAGCCGCTCCAGATTAGTGTTGCCTGGACTTGGATCAATCATCAGCGTCTTCTCTGCTGCCTGACGCAAGACGCTACTAACCCGTGCATGGGCATACTGGACATAGTAGACCGGGTTATCCGATGACTCGGACTTGGCCAGATCCAGGTCAAAATCCAGATGCTGTTCACAGCGGCGCATCACATAGAAGAAGCGTGCGGCATCGCGTCCGACCTCGCGGCGCAGCTCGCGCAGCGTCACGAATTCGCCAGCGCGGGTGGACATCGGCACCTTGACCCCATCGCGATAGAGAATCGCAAACTGCACCAGCAGCACATCGAGCCGGCTGGCATCATCACCGAGCGCCTGGAGCGCGGCCTTGACTCTTGGAATATAACCGTGATGATCCGCGCCCCAGATGTCAATGACCCGATCAAAGCCACGTTCGAGCTTGTCCATGTGGTAGGCAATGTCAGACGCAAAATAGGTCATCTGGCCGTTTTCGCGCACCACGACCCGATCCTTCTCGTCGCCGAATGCAGTCGAACGAAACCACAGTGCACCGTCCTGCTCGTAGAGATGACCACCTGAGCGTAGGCGCTCGATCGCACGGTTCACCGCGCCGCTCTCGGTGAGCGAGCGTTCCGAATACCATTCCTGATACGCAACGCCGAACTCGGCCAGATCATTGCGGATGTCATCGAGAATGGTGTTCAGACCTAGCTCGAAGACATAACGGTAACGGTTATCGCCTAGAAGACGCTTGGCGGCAGCGATCAGCGCGTCGATATGCAATTCCTTGTCAGCACCTATCAGCGCCGTCTCGCCTTCGGTTGGCGCGTCGGGCGGCAAACCCGTAAAGACCTGCGCCACGTCCACCCGCCAGTTATCGCCGTGTTCGCGGTGCAGGGTCGCGGCAATGTCCCACACATAGTCGCCCCGATAACCGTTGCTCGGAAACCGCAGCGCCTCGCCGCACAATTCCAGATAGCGCAACCAGACAGACGTGCCAAGAATGTCCATTTGGCGCCCGGCATCATTGACGTAATACTCGCAATGCACGTTGAAACCGACCGCTGCCAGCAGATTTGCAACTACCGTGCCATAGGCCGCGCCGCGTCCATGTCCAACATGTAGCGGCCCTGTTGGGTTAGCCGAAACGAACTCGACCTGCACCCGTTGTCCGGCACCGATCCGGCTGCGTCCAAAATCAGAGCCGGCCGCCAGGATCTGCGTCACGACGGCATGATAGGCCGCATCCGCCAGAAAAAAGTTGATGAAGCCAGGGTCTGCAATCTCAGTCTGGATGATCAGGGGAGAGGCGGGCATTGCCGCGACGATCTGTTCGGCCAGCTCGCGGGGTTTGGCGCGGGCAAGTTTGGCCAGCACCATTGCCAGATTAGTGGCGAAATCACCGTGGTTGCTGTCGCGGGCGCGCTCTAGTTGAGGAACGGGCAGCGGCGCATCGCGCATAAGCTGGCCATTAGCGGCCAGTTGCGCCAGCGCCGCCTGGAGAAGATTAATAATGTCTTGTTTCATGCGCAAATCACGACTCGGCAACATCACCCAGGGCGCTGGCACGGCCATCAGTGGCCATGCTGGCCGGAGCGATGTTGTCTGAAGAATATGGATAAGAAGAAAGCCTGAACGCTGGATCAGCCCGCCTGTTGCAGCGGCGGTCTGGCACGTAAGAATACCGGAATCTGTGCGGCAATTCTCATGTTGGCGTGTTGGGGTTTCCCAAAATGTCATCTTCCACGGATGACGTAAAATGTCTGGCACACTGGATGCGATGATGCTGAGCGATTCCACTGCCAGATGTATCAATTGAGTGAACGCGCTTTGGCATGGCCTGGTCGCGGACGGCGCTTCTCCTGCGGGGATCAGCGCATGACGCATGATTCCTGATCCATTTCCCAACCGAGACCCTGTGATGACCTTTATCAACACGCCTGACTATCGCCATGACACACCCGAATGCCTTGGCATCCTCCTCGCCAATCTCGGCACCCCTGATACACCTATCGTGTCTGATGTCCGCCGCTATCTGGCTGAATTCCTTTGGGATCGGCGGGTGGTGGAAATGGCGCGTCTGCCCTGGTGGCTGATCCTGCATGGCGTGATCCTGCGTACCCGTCCGGCGCGTTCGGCCAAAGCCTATCAGTCGGTGTGGGGTGCTGATGGCTCGCCACTGCTGGCGATCGCTCAACGTCAGGCGGCGGCAGTGCAGGATCTTCTGAACGTGCGTATTCCAGGGTCGGTCAGAGTGGTGTTGGGGATGCGTTACGGCAACCCGTCCATCGCCTCGGCACTGACTGAACTGCGTCAGGCCAACGCCCGCCGGATACTGGTGTTTCCGCTCTATCCGCAGTATTCCGGTTCGACCACGGCCTCGGTTTTCGATGCCATCGTTGCCGAACTCAGCCGCTGGCGCTGGCTTCCAGAGCTGCGCTTCATCAACCAGTATCATGATGAACCCGCTTATATCGCGGCGCTGGTGGCGAGCATCCGGGCGCATTGGGTCGAACACGGCGAACCGGAACGTCTACTGTTTTCATTTCACGGCATTCCCCGCAAGTATTTCGAGCTTGGCGATCCCTACTATTGCCAATGCCAGAAGACTGCCCGTCTGGTGGTTGAGCAGTTGCATCTGGCACCCGAACGCTGGGCACTCACTTTCCAGTCGCGTTTGGGCAAAGAGGAATGGCTCACGCCTTATACCGATGTCACGCTCAAAGCACTGGGCGCTGCGGGCGTCACCTCGGTGCAAGTCCTGTCACCTGGATTCTCGGCGGACTGTCTGGAGACCATCGAAGAGATCGATGCGGAAAACCGGCACGTTTTTTTCGGCGCAGGTGGCAAGCAGTACAGCTATATCCCCTGTCTGAACGATGGCGCGGCACATCTGGAGATGCTTGCCGATCTAGTCGTGCGTCATGCGTGCGGCTGGCCGGAGCTGGTAACGCCGACAGCAGATAACTTAACCCAGCGCAGTGAGCGGGCGCGGGAGATGGGTGCGGTGGCCTGAGCGATGTCTCAGTGGCATGTGGAACATCACTGAGGTTTCGGCACCACCTCGATCTGATACAAACGTGGCCAGTCTTTTCCAGTCACGAAGAGTCGGCCATGTTCGGCGTCATAAGCGATGCCGTTGAGAACCGCCTCAGCGTTTGGTCGCATGGATGCTGGACAGAGTCCACGAAGATCGACCCAGGCGATTACGCGACCACTATCCGGTGCGATCCGCACGATACGATCCGTCTTCCAGACATTTGCCCAGATCTCGCCGTTGATCCATTCCAACTCATTGAGTGCCGCGATGGGCTGACCCGCATCCTGAACCAGGATGCGCCGCACCACCTGCCGCGAGACTGGATTAAGCACACGCAGCATCGGCGTCCCGTCGCTCAGGAACCACTGCTGCCCGTCATGGGTGATACCCCAGCCTTCGCCGCTGTAGCCGAAGCTGTCCTGTCGATCCAGATCCGGCACTCCGTAAATCAGTCCAAGGTGTTCGCGCCAAGTGAGTTGGATCAACCTGCCCTGCCAGACGGTCACGCCTTCACCGAACAGATGGGGTGCCAGCCGGATCTCCTGATCGACGTGACCCGTCGTGAGATCCACGCGCCTCAGGCTGGATCGGCCATAGTTGCCCGTGCCCTCGAAAAGCTGGCCGCTGGCATACGCCAGACCCTGTGTAAAGGCTGTAGGATCATGCGGATAGCTGGCCAGAACGCGATAGCCGAAGACCGGGGCGCTGGCCGCCGGTTCCCCGGCGCAGAGGTGATCCACCGCGATCATCGTCCAGAACACGAGCGCGAACCAGATAGACTGAGGCGCTTTGATATTCAAAATGCGTCTTGCCGTCAGATCGTGATCTGCTGCTGTTTTAGCTCGTGGAGCTGATCGCGGATCGCTGCCGCCTTCTCGAATTCCAGATTCTTGGCGTACTGAGACATTTCTTTTTCCAGCGACTTGATGCGTTTGGCCAGTTGCTGCGGGGTTAGGCGGGCGTATGCGGCAATCTGTTCAGCAACCTTGGCATACTGACGCGCCTTCATAGGCGCGCCGGGCGTGGCGCTGTCGAGGATGTCGGCAACCGCCTTACGGATCGTCTGGGGGGTGATGCCAGCGGCATGGTTAGCGCTGATCTGTCGGTCGCGGCGGCGTTCAGTTTCATTGATGGCTCGTTGCATTGAGCCGGTGATCCTGTCGGCGTAGAGAATTGCCTTGCCATTGGCATTGCGGGCAGCGCGACCGATGGTTTGGATCAGCGAATCGGCTGAACGCAGAAAGCCTTCTTTATCGGCATCGAGGATGGCGACCAGCGAGACCTCAGGCATGTCCAGTCCCTCGCGCAGGAGATTGATTCCTACCAGCACATCGAATTCGCCTAGGCGCAGATCGCGGATGATCTCGACACGCTCCACGGTGTCGATATCTGAATGCAGATATCTGACCCGGACGCCGTGATCGTTCAGATAATCGGTCAGATCTTCGGCCATGCGCTTGGTGAGCGTTGTCACCAGCACCCGCTCATCGACGGCGACACGCAGGCTGATCTCGGAGAGCAGATCGTCGACCTGGGTCAGCGCCGGACGGACTTCGAGTTCAGGATCGACCAGTCCAGTTGGACGCACCACCTGCTCGACGACAGCGCCTGAGTGATCGAGTTCATATTGACGCGGCGTAGCTGAGACATAAATAGTCTGGGGCTGACGCGCCTGTAATTCCTCAAATTGAAGCGGGCGGTTGTCGAGCGCCGAGGGCAGCCGGAAGCCGTATTCCACCAGATTTTCCTTGCGCGAGCGGTCGCCTCGGTACATGCCGCCGAGCTGCGGGATGGTCACATGGCTCTCGTCGATGACCACGATGGCGTCGGCGGGCAGATAATCGTAGAGCGTCGGCGGTGGCTCGCCGGGATTGCGCCCGGAGAGATAACGGCTGTAGTTCTCGATCCCGGAGCAATAGCCAACCTCCAGCATCATTTCCAGATCGAAGAGTGTGCGTTGTTCCAGGCGTTGGGCTTCGACCAGTTTATCATGTTTTCGCAGCCATTCCAGACGCGCCCTGAGTTCAGGCTTAATCAGTTCGATGGCGGCAAGGATGGTCTCGCGTGGCGTGGCGTAGTGTGTTTTCGGGAACACCGTGTAGCGCGTGACCCTGCGCCGGATCTCGCCGGTCAGCGGATCAAATAGCGACAGCGATTCGACCTCTTCATCGAACAGCTCGACCCGGATGGCTTCTTCATCGGATTCGGCGGGATGGATGTCAATCACGTCACCGCGCACCCGGTAGGTTCCGCGCACGAGTTCCAGCTCGTTGCGCTGGTATCGCAGCTCGGCCAGGCGACGCAGGATGGCGCGCTGGTCGATGCGGTCGCCGCGCTTGAGAATCAGCACCATCTTGAGGTAGGCATCTGGATCGCCCAGGCCATAAATCGACGAAACGGTGGCGACCAGGATGACATCGCGGCGCTCCAGCAGCGCCTTGGTTGCAGACAGACGCATCTGCTCGATGTGTTCGTTGATGGAAGCATCTTTCTCGATATAGGTGTCGGTCGCGGCGACGTAGGCTTCCGGCTGGTAATAATCGTAATAGGAGACGAAATATTCCACCGCGTTGTTCGGAAAGAAGTCGCGCATCTCGCTATAAAGCTGAGCCGCCAGCGTCTTATTGGGCGCCAGCACCAGTGCCGGGCGCTGGATCTCGTGGATCACATTAGCAATGGTAAACGTCTTGCCGGAGCCGGTGACGCCAAGTAGCGTCATGCCCGCCTCGCCATTGCTGAGTCCATCGACAAGCCTTTGAATAGCCCGCGGCTGATCGCCTGCCGGAGCAAACGGGGCGACGAGCTGAAACGGGATCGAGGACATGCGCGAACCTCGTTCGGGATTGCGGGCATTAGAGCAAACCCACATCACCTTGATTACGCTGATGGTTAGTACGAGTAAAATACCCGGCTCCCAGCTCAAGGAAACGCCGATTAAAGCTTAAGTTATTTGTCAAGTCCCATGAGATTATAGACCCGCTTTTTGAAGCGTTCGGGGCATGTTTGTTGCCAGTCTTTGAGTGCTTGAATCGGCGCGATGTGTCCCAGCGCCTTTTGCGGGATCTGGTGATTGTATAACCTCACATAGCCGGTGAGGGTGCCCGCCAGGTTCTGTGCGGAATCGAAGCGGGTGGTGGCGAGCACCTCGGCGATGCGTCCGTTGAAGCGTTCCACCATGCCATTGGTCTGCGGGTGGCGAGGCGCGATGAGGC
>CAIUAY010000194.1 GCA_903897335.1 uncultured Chromatium sp.
ACCCCACGGATGGCTTCCAACCCGATCTTGGCCTTGAACGCCGCCGCGTAGGTCTTGCGCTTTGCTTCACCCATTTTGATCAACCCTTTCGTGCCGGCTTGACAGCTTAAATGACTGTCCGGTTTTCGGGGTCCACTTTACTTCTTAAAGCCATCCCGTTCGCGCCAATATATGCGTTAGGGTTCCCTGTCTCACGAATCCCTTGATCTTCTTTTTCTTTGAATACTTGACTCTCACACTTACCCCACTCTTCGTCGGTTAACTGCTTCTTGATTTCTGCCTTAGTCTCCGGCTGAACGCGAGTCGTCCCCGACCCACACCCAACCACTACGCCGCACAGTACCAGCATCAAGACTCGTTTCATGTTTCACCCTTGCGCGGCTTACGTTTCTTCCACCAGCTCGCGTAGGTTGGGATGAGCGAGAGCGAATCCCAACATCACATTGGAGAATTGTTGGGGTTCGTAAACTCACCCCAACGTACGCGGTACGCGGGCTGACACTCGCCAGCCGCTTTTGCGACCACCTGCTGCTGGATCGGAGACGCTGTTTTTTTGCACAGGGCACGGCACAGGCTGTCCTGACGCCTGAGACGCTGCGCGAGGTCTATGACCTCCAGGCGCTGATGGGCGAACATCAGCAGCAGACCTAGTATATCCTTCCCTGGGCATGTGCGAGTCAGTAGTCAGGGATTGTCGTTGGGAATGTTCAGACGCAAGCGGTCAACCGCCTGCTGCATTTGCTGGCCAGCATAACGCGCAATGGCAACTGTTGCGCTCTTCCCGTCCGCGCCGCGATAACGCTGTTTAGCGACGAGCAATCCAGGCGCACCAGATGCCAGCAACGCTGCCGCCTCGGCTACCGGCGGCATGGCGACATCCGCCACGACCACGCCGGATGACAGTCCCGCAACGCTTCCCAGTTGCTCGGCAGTGTAAAAAATCAGCGGCCAGCCCTGTTTCTGCGCCAGTGCCAGCAGTGCCGGTTCATCAGATTTGAGGGTATAACTGGCAAGACAGCACACGTTGATGTGACACGTTTCAAAAATCTCTCTTTCGAGTGGAGCACTGCGCGGTAATGGCGAAGGGAGACGATTGCAGTCAGGCTGTAATCGCGCAAGCGCCTCGGCAATGGCTTCTTGCAGCGTGGACAGACTGACGCCACGCTGACAACCCAGACCAATCACGACCGGAATCATCTGCATACGATGCGACTCTTTACATGCGCCCTGACACGACCCTGAACTTCCAGACTCATGCCCGCCACTGCCCCGCGCTCTTTCTGACCGCACCCGCATCGGGACAGGGTAAAACCAGCCTGGTTGCCGGATTGGCACGCTATCACCAGCGCACCGGAAAACGGGTGCGCGTGTTCAAGACCGGCCCGGACTTTCTCGACCCGATGATCCTGCGCATCGCCAGCGGTCACGAGGTCGATCCGCTTGATCTGTGGATGGTCGGCGCGGCGGAATGTCAGCGCAAGCTCCATGCGGCGGCACAGGACGCTGATCTGATCTTGATCGAGGGCGCGATGGGATTGTTCGACGGCACGCCAAGTGGCGCGGATTTGGCCGAGAAATTCGGGATTCCGGTCGTGGCGCTGATCGACGCCAGCGGCATGGGTCAGACCTTTGGCGCGTTGGCGCTGGGGCTGGCCAATTATCGCCCGACGCTCAACATTGCCGGGATTGTCGCCAACCGCATTGCCAGCGCTCGTCATGAGTCGATGATCCGGGAGGGAATGCCCGACAGCTTGCCCTATCTGGGCGCGTTGCCACGTCTGCGCGATGCCGTGCTGCCGAGCCGTCATCTCGGACTGGTGCAGGCTGCCGAGATTGCTGATCTTAACGTGCGTCTCGACCGGATTGCCGATCAGATTGCACACACCGCGCTCGCTGAACTGCCGCCGCCAACCTGTTTTTTAGCACCGCCTGCCGCGCCACCGCTGCCGCCGCTGCTTGCCGGACAGCGGATCAGCGTCGCCCAGGATGCGGCCTTTTCGTTCATTTATGCCGACAACCTGCGATTGTTGCAGTCACTTGGCGCTGAACTGAGCGTTTTTTCACCGCTCGTTGATCACGCGGTCAGTGCTGACGCTATCTATCTTCCCGGCGGTTATCCTGAGCTGCATCTTGACGCGCTGGCGGCCAACACGGCGATGCAGCAGTCATTACGGAACCATGTTCAGGCGCAGCGACCGCTCTATGCGGAATGTGGCGGGATGCTCTATCTGCTCGTTCAACTGACCGACCAGTCCGGTGCCAGCGCCCGACTCGTGGGACTGCTGCCCGGCACGGGGCGGCTCCAGGCGCGACTGGCCGGTCTGGGAATGCAGTCGCTCGACACCCCATGTGGCTGTCTACGCGGGCACAGCTTCCATCATTCAACGATGGATACGCCGCTGATTCCCTGCTGTGTCAGTCGCCGCCAGCGCGACGACAAACCCGGCGAACCGGTCTATCAGCAGGGTACGTTGCGGGCAAGCTATCTTCATCTCTATTTTCCCTCGGCACCGGAAGCGGCAGCGCGGTTGTTTCTCGGCGAGCCAATCGCGACATCTGCTGCGCTATCCGGCGATGCGAGCCGACCGTTGCATCCTGAACTGGATTGAGCGCGTGGTGACGCGCTGCCGATCAACCCGCCCGACGGACTTCCAGCACGTCTGGAATCTGCTGGAGCTTGGTCATCAATCGTTCCAGTTGAGTCATATCCCTGATCTCCACCGTAAAGCGCATGTTTGCCGAATCGGTGCTTTTTTCAGAATGAGTATTGACGCCAGTCACATCCACGTCTTCATCTGAAAACACCGAAGAAACATCGCGTAACAGACCCTTGCGGTCGGTTGCGACGACCAGCAGATCAACCGGATAGATCGCATGGTTTGGCTGATTTGCCCAGCGCACGTTAATCAGACGCTCCGCCTCGGCAGGCGGCAAATGGCGCAGGTTGCCGCAGTTCCTGCGATGAACCGTGACCCCGCGCCCACGGGTCACAAAACCCACGATGTCATCAAAAGGGACAGGCTTGCAGCATTGCGCCATCTGCGTCATGAGATCGCCCACGCCTTCGACCACGACATCTCCTGAGCCCGCCTTGAGCGAAGCCAAAGGGTTATTCCGGTGTTTTTGGGGTGGGCGAATCCGCAGTTCAGGTTCCTTTGGCGCCTCGATCCGAGGCTCGCCAACCTGCCGCGCCACCTGTCCGACTGCGAGATCGCCACATCCGATGGCGACAAGCAGATCCTCGCCGCGCCGGTAATTGAACTTGGGCGCTAGGTCATCGAGATGCGGTTTGTCAGGGATGCCTAACCGCCCCAGTTCACGCTCCAGCGCCGAGCGCCCATCTTGCAGATGCTGATCGAAGTCGCGCTGCTTGAACCACTGGCGCACCCGATTGCGTGCCCGCGCCGTGATCAGATAGCCCTGGTGCGGACTCAGCCAGTCACGGCTGGGCGCGGCATGTTTCTGGGTCAGGATCTCGACTTTCTCGCCGCTGCTGAGCGTGTAGTTCAGCGGCACGATGCGCCCGTTAACCCGCGCACCCCGGCAGCAGTTGCCGATTTCGGAATGAATGGCGTAGGCAAAATCCAGCGGCGTCGCCCCCTTTGGCAGTTCAACCACTTTGGACTGCGGGGTCAGCACATAGATATGTACCGGCTCGAATTCGGACTTGAAACGCGCCAGGAAACCACTGGCATCGTCGCCCTCGTTTTTGAGTTCCAGCCAGTTGCGCATCCAGACCACGCGCCGCTGGAACTCGGCGTCATGACCTTTTGATTCCTTGTAAGCCCAGTGCGCGGCGACCCCGAACTCGGCGTGACGGTGCATGTCATGGGTACGGATCTGCACTTCCAGCGGTTTGTCTTCAGGCCCGACGACTGCGGTGTGCAGTGACTGATAGAAGTTGTTTTTCGGCGTGGCGATGTAATCGTCAAATTCTTTCGGGATATGCTTCCAGAGTCCGTGGATCAGTCCCAGCGCGGCATAGCAGTCGGCGACGGTCTGCACCAGGATCCGCACGGCGCGCAGATCGAAGATTTCTTCGATGGCCACGGCCTTGCGCCGCATCTTTTTCCAGATGCTGAACAGATGCTTAGGTCGACCGGTGATCTCAGCCGCGATCCCCGCTTCAGCAAACTTGTCGCGCAGCATTGCCATCACGGCGGCGATATACTGCTCGCGCTCTTCGCGTCGTTCGGACAGCAGACTGGCGATGCGTCGGTATTCGTCGGGCTGGAGATAGCGCAGGCTCAGATCTTCCAGTTCCCACTTGACCTGCCAGATCCCCAGCCGGTTGGCGAGTGGCGCATAAATACGCTGCGTATCGCGGGCGATCTTAGTGCGCCGCCCTGGTTCGAGATCCTTGATAGCGCGCATCAGATGCACCCGCTCGGCGAGCACCACCAGCACCACGCGCACGTCTTCAGCAATGCCAAGCAGCAGGCGGCGCAGGTTTTCTTCGTGTTCGAGCTGATCCTTGTCCGCGATGATGGCATCGACATTGGCGATCTGTCCGATGCGAGCCAGATCGCCGACCATCCGCACAATGCCCGCGCCAAAGCCGTTCACAAGCTCAGACTCGCGCAGATCCCCCTGATCCAGACAACCATTGAGCAGCGCGGCGATCAGGGTCTCGGAGTCCATCCGCAGTCGTACTAGGATATCGGCGGTGGAGAGCACATGGCGAACATGCGTCTCCCCAGTTTCGATCTGGCGGTTACCGCGATAACGGGTTAGCACTGCACAGGCCGCTGCGATCAGATGCAGCTCATCCGCCGGGTAGTGATCTGCCAGACGTTCCAGCCAGTGCGTGATCGCTGCATCGTCGCTGCTGTCCGATTCGGGAAGGTTATAGGTCGGTTTCACCATGATTCATCGCGTCGAGAGAACACTCTGCATGTCGCTTTAACAGTCTGGTAATTTAATCCGCGCCAAAAAAGGCACGCACGTCCTCGATCTGACGGGTACGCGCCATGGGCGGCAGGCTGTCGAGAAAGGTTTGGCCATAGGAACGCGACAGCAGGCGTGGGTCGCAGACGACTAGCACGCCGCGATCCTCGCTGTCACGGATCAGCCGCCCGGCACCCTGTTTCAGCGCGATCACGGCCTGCGGCAACTGATAGTCAGCAAAAGGATTGCCACCACGCTGGCGCAGTGCGTCGATGCGCGCTGCCAGCACCGGATCGCCGGGCGAGGCAAACGGCAGGCGGTCGATCAGCACGCAGGACAGCGCCTCGCCACGCACGTCAACCCCTTCCCAGAAACTTGAGGTGCCGAGTAGCACGGCATTGCCCAATTCCCGGAAACGCTCCAGCAGTTCAGCGCGTGGCGCGCTGCCCTGAACCAGCAGTGGATAGGGAATCTGGCCGTTCAACCCGCTCGCCGTTTCACGCAATGCGCGATGACTGGTGAAGAGCAGAAAGGCGCGGCCACGGCTATAGCCGATCACTTCGCGAGCCAGCGCGATCACCTGCTGGTTGTATTCGGGTTCTGATGGTTGCGACAGACCAGATGGGACGAACCAGAGCGCCTGATTCGGATAATCGAACGGACTGTCCCAGCGTTCGGTCAGGGCCTGTTCAATGCCGAGCTGGCGGGCAAAATGCTCAAAACCACGTCCGACGGCCAGCGTTGCCGAGGTGAACACCCAGGCGGTGCGGGTCTGGCCGATCTGTTTGCGGAAGAGGCTAGCGACTTCCAGCGGGGTTTGATGCAGCCGGAAGCCGCGCCCCAGGGTCTCGAACCAGCGCACGGCGTCCGGCGATTCACTGGCCATCAGGATGCGCAGACGCACTAACAGATCCGCTGCGCGAACCTGACAGGCATCCAGCCCCTTGCCGCGTCCGTTCATGACCCTGAGCGCGTCAGCCAGCGCCTTAAGCTGGCGTTCAAGCGTTCCGAGCGCGCGTCTGACTTCGGCATCCTCAGCGAGTTCGCGCCAGGCACCCCGGCGATCCGTCTCGCCCAGTCCGGGGCGCACGTTCTGCACGGCGCGGCGCAAGGCCGCTGCACGTTTGATAAACGCAGGGACATCACTGGCCTCGTGCTGTGCCTCAAGTTCGCTGTCACGGGCGAGATCAAGCAACTGACGGCTGCTAAGTGAAAGACCAAAGAAGCTGGATGCCGTATCGGGAAGCTGGTGCGCCTCGTCGATGACGAAGCAGTCCGCGCCAGGCAGGATCTCGCCAAATCCTTCGTCCTTAAGCGCCAGATCAGCGCACAGCAGATGATGGTTGACGACCACTACGTCGGCTGACTGCGCCTCGCGGCGGGCGGCAACCAGATGGCAGTTCTGCCATTGTGGACAGTCCTGCCCGAGACAGTTGTCCGTGGTGGACGTGACTTCAGGCCAGATCGGGGCGTCTTCTGGAAGCGTTAGCTCGGCGATATCGCCACGTTGCGTGACCTGCGCCCAGTCGCGCACCTGTTGCAACTGACGGCGCAGATCAGCGGGTAGGTGGCTCACTTCATCCTGAATCAGGCTGAGTCGATGGCGGCACAAATAATTGGTGCGGCCTTTTAGCAGAGCAGTCGATACGGGCAGACCCAGCGCATCCCGGATCAGCGGCAGATCGCGGTGAAAAAGTTGATCCTGGAGATTGCGGGTGCCGGTGGAGATCAGGATCTTGCGTCGAGACAGGAGCGCCGGAACCAGATAGGCGAAAGTCTTGCCGGTGCCGGTACCGGCTTCACAGATCAGCACCCCGCCCTTTTCAATGACGGCGGCGATGCGCTCGGCCATCGCCTGCTGCTGTTCCCGGTGACTGAAGCCTGGTAGCCGTGCGGCCAGCAGACCGGCAGAACCAAAGAAATAAGAGAGATCGATCATGGGATACGGAAATGCTGGCCAACGCTCATTTGAGACCGGCGCGGCGTTCTGCCTCGCTAGCACCCGCCGTATCACCGGCACGGCGCTTGGACTCGGCGATGATGCGCCAGTTGTCCTGCTTGACGACGGCGTTGCCACCAGCCAGATCATTTGAACGGGCAGCGAACGTTGCCGCCTGACTGGCTTGACCTTGCTCCATCCGCACCCGGGCGAGGCGATTCCAGAGATAGGCCTTATCCTCACGCGGAGCATCGATGCGCAGCGAGCGTTCTAACGAGGCTGCCGCGCCAGCATAGTCGCCAGCCTGACGCTGCTGTTCAGCCTGACTCGCCAGCGTTTGCGCTGCCGGCGGCAGATTTGGCGCGGCGATGGGCGGCGCGGGTGGTGGCTTCACGGGTTCGGGTGGCGGAGCTGGTGCGGCAACCGCAGGTTTAGGCGGTGCAACGGTCGCCACGGATGGCGGTTTGGTGTCGGTCGGCGCACGAGGCTTGGCCTCAGACTTTGCCGTCTCCACAGGCGTCATGGGCGTTGCGGGTTTCGACTGATATGGCACAGGCACAGGCACGGGTGGTGGCATCGGTGCATGTGGAGTCTGATCCGGCAACGTCGGCTTTGATGATGCCGCCGCCGGAGCGGAGGGAGCTGGCGTTGGCTCAGGTTCGGGTGGCGCGGCGGGATCACGGTAAGCATAGACCGTGGTTTTTGGCTTGGGCGGCGCGGCTGGTTTTGGTGCAGGCACGGGGGCTGCGGGGGTGCCAGCCGGTGCGGGAGCCGCGACCGGCGGCGGCAGATTTGGCGAGACCTGCACCACTGGCGCTGGCGGCCCGTCGCGTGTTTCAGGCGCACAGGCGGCGAGTCCAGTGACAGCAATCAGGATAAACGTGAGTCTGGTTAAGAATGTCTTCATGCCTGTCAGCGATAAAAATCACTCATGAACGGGTTGTCTGCCGCAGTTGGTTTCGGCTTGGGTTTTGGTGGCGCTGGAGCGGACGGTGGTGGTTCAGGAGCCGGACTGTCATCCGTGGTCGCCGCAGCAGGTTTTGGTTCCCCAGTGCCGGACTGCGCGGTGTTTTTGTGGCTACCGCCACCACCGCAGCTTCCCGCATGCGAGGCGCTGTCGCCGATATAAGGCACCCGCGACTGGCCGCACGCATCAACGACCACGACGCCCTCAGGCGGAAATTCGGGTAGTGGTTCATTGGGCAGAGCCAGCATGAAGGCACCCCACACCCGCAATGCCCCGGCGCCGCCAGCGAGTCCCATCGGCTGGTAATCATCACGCCCGACCCAGACGACAGCAACCTTGTCGCCCGAAAATCCGGCAAACCAGCTATCGCGCATGTCGTCGGTGGTTCCAGTTTTGCCCGCCATGGTCATGCCTTCAGGCAGTTGCTCGCCCAGCCAGCGGGCGGTGCCCTGGGTGACGACCCGCCGCAATGCCCAGGTGGTGAGATAGGCGGCACGGGGATCGACGACGGATTCAACCGCCAGCGGATAGCGGTTCAGCGGTCGGCCTTCCGCATCGACGACTTCACGGATCGCCCGCAGCGGGGCGCGATAGCCATTCGCCGCGATGGTCTGATACATCTGCGCCACTTCGAGCGGCGACATCGACACCGACCCCAGTAGCAGCGAGGGCACCACCCGGATCTTGCGCTGGGCACCCAGGTGATAGAGTGTCTCGGCCACCTGTTTGATGCCAATGCTCAAGCCCAGATTGACGGTTGCCAGGTTAAGCGAGCGCGCCAGCGCCTCGGAAAGTTGCACCGTGCCATTGATATGGTGGTCATAGTTTTTCGGTTCCCAGCGTTTATTGCCATCGGGCAGACTGACCGGGACATCCTGAATGCTACTGGTCAGGGTATAGCGTTGCGGCTGTGACAGCGCAGTCAGGTAGACTGCCGGTTTGACCAGCGAGCCAATTGAACGAACCGTATCGAGCGCCCGGTTGAAACCGGCATAGCCCGGCTTGCGCCCGCCCGCCACGGCCAGCACCTCACCCTGATCGACTGATGTCACCACCACTGCCGTTTCCAGGGTGCCGGCTTTCATGTGGCGCGATTTTTCAAGTGCCGCCAACTGTCCGGGAAGGACACGCTCGACCGTGGCCTGGATCAGCGGATCGAGGGTCGTGAAGATATTCAGCCCCTCCGAACGCAGATCCGCGTCGCGATAGTCGCGCTGAAGCTGGCGGCGCACCAGCGAGATAAAGTCAGGATAATCGCCCACTGGACGCCCGCCTTCGTCAGATAGCGCCAGCGGCGCGGTCTTAGCCTGTGTTGCCACGTCCTCGGTGATCACGCCATCGCGCACCATCAGGTCAAGCACGAGATCGCGGCGTGTTTTGGCTGCTTCGGGATGGCGTCGTGGATCGAGACTGGAGGGTGCCTGCACCAGCCCAATCAGCAGCGCGGTTTCCGGGACGCCGAGTTCTTCCAGTGAGCGATTGAAGAAAAACCGGCTTGCCAGCCCGAAGCCATGGATCGCACGACTGCCATCCTGGCCAAGATAGATCTCGTTGGCATACGCCTCCAGGATCTCGTCCTTGCTGTAACGTCGCTCCAGCAGGAGCGCCATGGACGCCTCCTTGAGCTTGCGCTCGAAAGTGCGATCCGCGTTCAGATAGAAATTCTTGACGAGCTGCTGGGTCAGAGTGCTGGCACCCTCAACCACTGATCCGGCTTGAAGGTTGCTGTAGGCTGCGCGCAGGATGCCTCTGGGATCAATGCCCAGATGGCTGTAAAAATTGCGATCCTCGACGGCCATCAGCGTCTTGACCAGCAGGTCTGGGAGATCCTGTCGGCGCACCAGCAGCCGGTCTTCGTTGTGAGTCGGATAGATGCTGGCGATCAGCATGGCATCAAGGCGCGCCAGCGCCGGATCGGCACCGCCATCGGCATCCTTGAGCTGCGTGACTTTTTGGTTGGTGATCTGGATATCGAGATAACGACCTGGCTCCTGGCCATCCCAAAAGCGAAATGGTCGAGTCTGCACCAGAAAATGATCACCGTCGCGGTGATAAAGACCGGCGCTGGATGGCGTGGTGGCCTGACGATAGTTCAGCCGATCCAATTCAGCCTGGAACTGTTCCGGGTCGAGAGAACGTCCGACATAGATCTCCAGCGGGCGGGCGAAGACGCGGGCGGGCAATGCCCAGCGCTGGCCTTCAAATTTATCCTGGATCACCCGATCCAGATGGATGCCATAGAGCAGCACGACCAACCCCAGACCAATGGCGAACACGCCAGCCCAGAGCAGTAACCCTTTGCCAAAACGCTGACCTAGACTCGTGGCGCGTTTGCGGCGTGAAGTAGAACGAGGACGACGGGAGGACACGGATCAACACCAGCCAGGCGACAGGGCAGGGACGACGCTGAAAGACAGCGGTACAGAACAGGAATATGGAGACATCACGGGCTTGATTTGGTCTTTTTGCAGGATTTCAGTTGCTGATCCTCCCATTTGCGGCCTTCCGACACAACTTTTTAGTCCGCCACAGCGTCCGCGACGAATTCGAGCGCATTGCCATCGGGGTCGCGGCAGAAAAGCGCATGCCGCCCCGAATGGCTTAGCGTGTAGGCAATGCCGGCAGTCTTCAACCGGGCGATCAGATCTGGCAACGAGTTCACCCGTAGCGCCAGATGGCGATCCCGTCCACCATGAGCCGGACGGCCTATGATCGGATCGGGGTTTGGCAATTCCAACAAATGGATCTGCTGCGCACCAACGCCAAACCAGATGCCGGGAAACGGCAGCTCAGGACGTTCCGGCAACGCTTGCAAACCCAGTACGCCGCCATAAAAACCGGTGGCGGCTGTGGTATCGGCAACGATCAGACTGACATGATGAATCGCTTGAACCAGCGACACGCCATCCTCCCCCATCCTCCCCCATCCTCCCAGATCCTGTTTTAAGTCTTGCAGTGAATAAAGTCCCACTGGTTTCTCATCTTCCAGTGGATAGGGTTCACGCGGTCTGTTGTTCCTGTGGCTGAGCCAGCCGTCCGGCAAGAACTGGACTGGTGATCGCTAGCCGAAGGTTGCGTAACAGTTCAATGCAGGCGGGTCGTGAGGCGTTGCATCTTCAGTGCGAGGTCGTTGACCTGCCAGATTGGCGCTTAACGACGCCAAAATAACAGATCGTGAACCGGATGGCCGAGGCGTTCGCCACGCTGTTCAAAGCGAGTCAGTGGACGCGAGGCCGGGCGCGGTGCAAATTGACCCTGACCTGCGGTGTTCTCGAACCAGTCTGATGCCTGCGCAAGGATCTCAAGCATCTGTTGCGCATAGTGTTCCCAGTCGGTGGCCGCGTGAAAAATCCCTCCTGTCTGTATGGCCTGCGCTAACAGCCCCAATCGTTCAGCAGTTAGGAAGCGCCGCTTGTGATGGCGACGTTTCGGCCAGGGATCGGGGAAGAAGAGCTGAACACCCGCAAGACTGGCAGGCTGAATGCCATATGTCAGCACCTCGACGGCATCATGCCGAATGACCCGCAGATTGGTGAGTCCACGCCGCCCGCTCTCCAGCAGCAAATGGCCGACGCCGGGGCGATGAACCTCGATTCCAAGCCAGTTGCGATCAGGATTCTGTTCGGCCATCGTCGCCAGTGACTCGCCGTTACCGAATCCAATTTCCAGCATCACCGGCTGGACATTGCCGAACAGCGCTGTGAAATCAATTGGCGTATCGGACTGCCAGTCCAAACCGAAATGTGGCCAGAGTTCGTGGAAAGCGCGTTCCTGCGCGAGCGTTAGCCGACCCTCGCGCAGCACGAAACTGCGGATAGTACGGTGCCAGGACGGGCGGGGAGGATCGACTGACATCTTCCGAGACGTCCTGAGTTAAAAGAAGATTCCTTCGATTGGCGAAGACGCTGAGGCAAAGCGTCTGGCGGGCATCCGTCCGGCAAGAAAGGCCTCGCGCCCGGCCTCAATGGCTTTGCGCATAGCGCTGGCCATCAACACCGGATCGCGGGCAGTGGCGATGGCGGTATTCATCAGGACGCCATCACAACCCAGTTCCATCGCGACAGCGGCATCTGACGCCGTGCCGACACCGGCATCGACCAATACCGGCACTTTGGCATTCTCGACGATGGTGCGAATGTTCAGCGGGTTACGGATGCCCAAGCCGGAGCCAATCGGCGCAGCCAGTGGCATCACCGCGATACAGCCGATGGCTTCGAGCTCACGTGCCACGATGGGGTCGTCATTGGTGTAAACCATGACATCGAAGCCGTCCTGAACCAGAATTTCAGCGGCTTTGAGTGTGGCGATAACATCTGGAAACAGCGTTTTTTCGTCACCGAGGACTTCGAGCTTGACCAGTTTGTGACCATCAAGCAGCTCGCGCGCCAACCGACAGGTGCGCACGGCGGTGTCTGCGTCATAGCAGCCGGCGGTATTGGGCAGGATGGTGTAGCGATCTGGCGTCAGAACATCGAGAATATTCGGTTCGCCGGGGGTCTGTCCGATGTTGGTGCGGCGCACGGCGACCGTAACGATCTCGGCGCCGCTGGCCGCAATCGCCTGAGCGGTTTCAGTCATGTTCTTGTATTTGCCGGTGCCAACCAGCAGGCGTGAGCGGTAGGTTTTGCCGGCGATGATGAGCGGATCGGAATTCTGGTTCGACATTGAGTTGGATATGCTGGTTGGTAAAGTGATGATCAGGATAATGCGAGTTCAGTCTCATCCACCGCCCACGGCCTGAATGATCTCGACCTGGTCGCCAGGGTTAAGCGGATGCAAGGCAAAGCGGCTACGTGGAACCAGTTCGGCGTTGATCTCGACGGCAAAACGCTGGCCAGTGAGAGCAAGCATGTCGACAAGATCCGAGATCAGCGCACCGTCTGCAAGCTCTTTTTGTTTGCCATTCAGTAGGATGTGCATATGACGTTTATGACAGGCTGTTGCAGATCGAGTTTAACGGACGTGGTTGGCATCCTGGCCAAGCATCTCAGGCGTGACCAGGGTCACGCCGCCTTCGCTCACTTCAAATCCAGCCTGACGATCCATCTCTGGATCAAGACCGATCACGGTTCCTTCCACGAGGTGACAGTAGCGGTCGATGACGGCGTTGCGGATGGTGCAATTACGCCCGATGGTCACGTCAGGCAGCACGACCGAATCCGCGACATAGGCATAGGAATTCACCCGCACATTGGAGAACAGCAGCGAATGGCGAATCGTTGAGCCGGAAATCACGCAACCGCCGGAAACCATCGAATCGACGGCCATGCCGCGACGATCAGCATCGTCAAAGACGAACTTGGCGGGTGGCAACTGTTCCTGATACGTCCAAATCGGCCAGTTTTTGTCGTACAGATTGAGTGGCGGAGTCACGCCAATCAATTCCAGGTTGGCTTTCCAGAAGGCATCGACGGTACCCACGTCGCGCCAGTAAGCCTGCTCACCACTGCGCGGGTCGCGGAAAGCGTAAGCCATCACCCGATAGTCATCCAGGACACTGGGAATGATGTCCTTGCCGAAATCATGGCTTGATTCATCGGTGCCAGCATCTTTTTGGAGCTGCTCGAAGAGAAAGTCACGATTGAAGACATAGATACCCATAGATGCGAGACACTGCTCAGGCCTATCTGGAATGGTTTCGGGGTCGGCGGGTTTTTCGGCAAAACGGCGGACGCGCTTGGTTTCATCCACCGACATGATGCCAAACTCGTTCGCACGTGTGATCGGCACTTCCAGACAACCAACGGTCATGTCGGCACCGCTTTCGACGTGATACGCAATCATGGAGCCATAATCCATCTTGTAGACATGGTCACCGGCCAGGATCAGGATGTATTCAGGGTTATGATCGCGGATGATGTCCAAATTCTGGAACACGGCATCGGCGGTTCCGGCATACCAGGCGGTTTCCGCGACCCGCTGCTGCGCCGGCCAGAGTTCGACGAATTCGCCAAATTCGCCGCGCAGAAACCCCCAGCCCTTCTGAATGTGCAGGATCAACGAATGCGCCTTGTACTGGGTCAGGACGCCGATCCGGCGGATACCGGAGTTAATGCAGTTTGAGAGCGGAAAATCGACGATGCGAAACTTGCCACCAAAAGGAACGGCGGGTTTGGAACGCCAAGCGGTCAGGTGTTTCAGACGCGACCCCCGCCCACCGGCCAGGATCAACGCAAGCGTGTCACGAGTCAGGCGGCTAACAAATCTCGGATGGGAATGGGGCATCTTTTCTCCTGTCGTCAAGGACGAGTCAGCGTTTACAAGATCGCCCTATGATACCATTAAGATTGTTTTCAACCCCTGAATCTTGGATCGGGGTCAATGTCGCTCTCGCAGAGGAACACGAATCCATGGCATCCGCAAAAAGCTCCGCGCCACAGCTCCCGGAACCCCTGCTCCGCATCGTCGAGGCGCGTCACTATGACCCGTTCGAGGTGCTAGGTCGTCATGTCAGCGATGACCAGCAGGCGGTGGTGCGCATCTTTCTGCCCATGGCTGAAAGCGTTACTCTGGTCGAAGCAGACGCGGCAATGAGCAGAATCGAAGGAAGCGATTTCTTCATCTGGGAGGGCGCGGCATCCCGGATTCCCGAGCGTTATCGTGTCGAATGGCAGGATGCGTCTGGCGTGACACACAGCGCCTATGATCCGTACTGTTTCCCGGTACAGCTTGAGGATTTTGACCTGCATCTCTTCGGTGAAGGACGTCACTGGCATACCTATCGCTTCATGGGGTCACATCTGCGTGACGTGGAGGGGATTTCGGGCGTGCAGTTTGCGGTCTGGGCACCCAATGCCGAGCGCGTGAGCGTCGTGGGCGACTTTAACGGCTGGGATGGTCGTGCTAACCCGATGCGGGTGCGTGGTGGCAGTGGCGTGTGGGAGCTTTTCATCCCCGGTCTGGCGACTGGCGGATTTTACAAATACGAGATCCGCGACCACGCCACCAACATCCATATCAAAATTGATCCCTATGCCCAGGCGTTCCAGGAACGTCCGCAAACCGCAGGACTCATCTGTCCTGACACGGACTTTAAATGGTCTGATGATCAGTGGATGACAGCTCGCGCTGAAACCAGTTGGCAGCATCGTCCGTTCTCGGTCTATGAAGTCCATCTCGGTTCCTGGATGCGGGATGCTAATGGCGATTTTCTCAACTATCGCATCCTGGCCAAGCAACTCGGCGATTATGTGACCGAGCTGGGCTTCACGCATATTGAGCTGATGCCGATCACCGAGCATCCACTCGATGCGTCATGGGGCTATCAGTGCACCGGTTATTTTGCGCCGAGCGCCCGCTTTGGCACCCCGGATGATTTCCGTTTCTTCGTTGATTATCTTCATCAGCAGGGGATCGGCGTTCTGCTCGACTGGGTACCGGCGCACTTCCCGAAAGACGCCTATGCCCTGGCGCGTTTCGATGGCACCGCGCTCTATGAACATGCCGATCCGCGCATGGGTGAGCACAAAGACTGGGGCACCCTAATCTTTAATTTCGGACGCAACGAGGTCAAAAACTTCCTGCTTTCCAGTGCGCTCTACTGGCTGGATGAATTTCATCTCGATGGGCTGAGGGTCGACGCTGTGGCATCCATGCTCTATCTGGATTACTCGCGCAACGCTGGCGAGTGGATTCCGAATAAATACGGCGGCAATGAGAATCTGGAAGCCGTCGAATTCATTCGCCAGCTCAATACCGTGACGCATGAGCAACATCCCGGCACGCTGATGATCGCCGAGGAATCCACCGCCTGGCCGGCGGTCTCGCGCCCAACCTATCTGGGTGGGCTTGGATTCAGCATGAAATGGAACATGGGCTGGATGCACGACACCCTGTCCTACATGCAGAAAGACCCGATCTACCGGCATTTTCACCACGATCTGCTGACTTTTGGCCTGCTTTACGCCTTCACCGAAAACTTTGTCCTGCCGTTTTCGCACGATGAAGTCGTCCATGGCAAAAAGTCGATGCTCGACAAGATGCCCGGCGACGGCTGGCAGAAATTCGCCAGTCTGCGCCTGCTCTATACTTTCATGTTCAGCTATCCAGGCAAAAAACTGCTGTTTCAGGGTTGCGAATTCGCTCAGGGTGCTGAATGGGATTTCGCTGGCGAACTGGACTGGGAACTGCTGGAACGCCCGCAGCATCTCGGAATCAAAACGCTGGTAAGCGATCTGAACCGGCTGCATCGTGACCTGCCGGCGCTCTATGAAATCGATTTCGATGCCTCCGGTTTTGAATGGATCGACTGTCATGACAGTTCGCAGTCCGTCCTGAGTTACATCCGCAAAGACAAGGCTGGCAAAGAGATCGTTGCTTGCGCCTTTAACTTCACGCCAGTGCCGCGCACCAATTACCGGATTGGCGTTCCCGAGCCTGGGTTCTATCGCGAGGCCATGAACTCCGACGCCGAGGTTTACGGCGGCAGCAATGTCGGAAATCGCGGTGGTGTCGAATCGGAGCCTGTGAGCTGGATGGGTCGCCCATACTCGATCCCGATTGCGCTGCCGCCACTAGGCGGACTGATCATGGTCTATACGCCTGAAACGGTTTCAGAAATAACTGATGAGGAGGATGCGACGCTGTTAAAAAACGTCAAAGAGACGGAAGCCGTTGATGATGCTGTGTGACGATGCGCCTGCGGGTTTGATGGGAGTGACGCCGTCCACGACTGAACAGCCGTGGCGGCTGAAGCTCATGCAGGAAACAGCACGAATTTCCTGGCATGAGCTGCAACGTTTTTTTGCACAGGGAAAAGTGATCTGGGTGCAGGACAGACTTGATCTGGTTGATGTTGCGCTCTGGATCGCACATGACGATGCCAAGCGCATTTCACTGGCGATGGCGCATGGAGACGTGGTTCCGGTTCCCGATTCGCAGGCCAGACACTGGCTTGAAACCCAGGCGCGTGTCTGGGCGGTCGTGGTCAAACCCTGGATTCTGGTTCAGGAAGAGACCGGCACCATCCGCAAGGACTAACCCACCTTTTCCAATTCAACGACTGACACGTTTGCGCCATAGTGCGGCACAGCCGAAAAACGTTGGCAACGATCAAACCGCCGCTTCAACTACCACATGGCGTGATCGCTCTGGCGGGTCGGGTCTTGCACTGGCATTGATCAGGCTTCGCGGCTACAGTATCCACTTCGGTGCCCACGCCGTTCGCGGCGCGGCACCCTATCCGCGTATCGTGCCACTCCCGGTCATTCGCAACGATTCCGAGCAGGATGTCATCGGCTGCTGGAGCTGTCCGCTCGAATCGACCTGTACACATGACGCTCTCCTATTCGGTTTAATTATGAGAAGACTTTCCATGCGTTTGATTCCGGCTCTGTCGCTTGTCTTGTCGATCTTCGCGTGTGCGATTCTGGCACCACAGTTGGCCGTGAGTCGTGAGCTACCCGATTTTACGTCACTAGTGCGTGAAAATGGTCCGGTGGTGGTCAATATCAGCACCAAACTGGCCGCGCGCACGTCCTCTGCGCCGCAGCAGGGTTCTGCGGTTCCGGATCTGCCTGAAGACAGTCCGTTACAAGATTTTTTCCAGCGGTTTTTTGGTGAGGATGGCGAACGTCCCGATGATGCCGAACAGTCGCGCTCACTGGGTTCGGGATTTATCGTTTCGCCTGACGGCTATGTGTTGACCAACTCACATGTTGTCGAGGGTGCCGACGAGATCGTGGTGCGCACCAGCGACCGCCGCGAATTCGTGGCTACGCTGGTGGGAATGGATAAGCGTAGTGACATTGCGCTACTGAAGGTCGCGGCAGACGGACTTCCCGCCGCGCGGATCGCCTCCTCAAAAGAGCTTCAAGTCGGGGAGTGGGTGCTGGCGATTGGCTCGCCCTTCGGTTTTGAGGCGTCAGCCACGGCGGGCATTGTTAGCGCCAAGGGACGCAGTCTGCCGACTGAGAACTATGTGCCATTCATTCAGACGGATGTCGCCATCAATCCCGGCAACTCCGGTGGGCCGCTGTTTAATCTGGATGGCGAGGTGGTCGGCGTCAACAGCCAGATCTATAGCCGCACTGGCGGTTTCATGGGTCTGTCGTTCGCGATTCCGATCAGCGTCGCCATGGATGTCGTCCATCAGCTCAAGACTAAGGGCAAGGTCAGCCGTGGTTGGCTGGGCGTACTAATCCAGGATGTTACCCGCGAGCTGGCCGAAACCTTTGGGATGCCACAACCGCGTGGCGCGCTGGTGGCGCAGGTGCTGCCTGGGAGTCCGGCGCTGGCGGCGGGGTTGCTGCCTGGAGATGTGATTCTGGGCTTCAATGACCGCGAGCTTCCCACTTCCAGTGCCCTGCCTCCGCTGGTTGGCGCCACGGCGGTCGGCGAGACGGCAACCCTTCAGATCTTGCGGCACGGCCAGCAGCTCACGCTTAGTGTCAAAATCGATGAGCTTCCCGAAGACGATCAGGCAAGCGATGACGCCACGCCCGGCGATGACATGACGACAAACCGGCTAGGTCTGGTGCTGCGCGATCTGACTGCCGAACAGCGTCAGATGATGTCTGCCGAGCAGGGCGGCGTCCTGGTCGAGCGTGTCAATGATGGCGTGGGAGATCAGGCCGGACTGCACATCGGTGATCTGATTCTCATGCTTGACAGCCAGCCGGTGTCGGATCTGACCAGCTTCAACCGAACCCTCGATGCGCTTGAGCCAGGCCGTCATGTGGCGATTCTGGTTCAGCGCGGCAACAGCCGCATGTTCTACGCCATCCAGATTCCAAAACGATGACCGACATCAGCCATATCCGCAACTTTTCGATCATCGCCCATATCGATCACGGTAAATCGACGATTGCCGATCGCTTCATTCAGATCAGCGGCGCGTTGACTGAACGCGAAATGTCCAGCCAGGTGCTGGACTCGATGGATCTGGAACGCGAGCGCGGGATTACCATCAAGGCGCAAAGCGTAACGCTCGATTACAAGGCGTGCGATGGCCAGACCTATCAGCTCAACTTCATCGACACGCCGGGGCATGTGGACTTCTCCTATGAAGTCTCGCGTTCGCTGGCGGCCTGCGAGGGTGCGCTGCTGGTCGTCGATGCCGCGCAGGGCGTGGAAGCCCAGAGTGTCGCCAATTGCTACACCGCGATTGAACAGGGTCTGGAAGTGTTGCCGGTTCTAAACAAAATCGACCTGCCGTCCGCCGAGCCTGAGCGCGTTATCAGAGAGATTGAGGAAATCATTGGGCTGGATGCCGAACACGCACTGCGGGTCAGCGCCAAGACCGGCGAGGGCATCGCTGATCTACTGGAGGCGCTGGTCGCGCATATTCCCGCGCCAAAGGGCGACCCCAACGCGCCGCTCCAGGCGCTGATTATTGACTCCTGGTTCGACCCTTACGTCGGCGTGGTGTCGCTGGTGCGCGTCATGAATGGCGAGATGCGCCGACGCGACAAGATTCTGATCATGTCCACCGGACGCACCCAGCAGATTGATAGCGTCGGTGTTTTTACCCCGAAGAAGACCGAGCGCGATGTCCTGAGCGCGGGCGAGGTTGGCTACATGATCGCCGGCATCAAGGAAATTGACGGCGCACCGGTCGGCGATACTATCACCCGCCCCGAACAGCCAGCTCCCAAATTGCCGGGTTTCAAGGAGATGCGCCCACGGGTATTCGCCGGACTCTATACCGTGATCACAGACGATTACGAGGATCTGCGCGAGGCACTCGGCAAACTGCGGCTCAACGATGCCGCGCTCTACTATGAGCCAGAGGTGTCGCAGGCGCTTGGTTTCGGTTTCCGCTGCGGCTTCCTCGGAATGTTGCACATGGAGATCATCCAGGAGCGTCTGGAGCGCGAATATGACCTTGATCTCATCACCACGGCTCCGACCGTCGTTTACGAGGTCGTGCGCAGCGACGGCGAGCTGATCAGGATCGACAACCCGGCTAATTTGCCTGAACCAGGCAAGTTCAGCGAGGTACGCGAGCCGATCATCGAGGCGCATATCCTGGTGCCACAGGATTATCTCGGCGCGGTCATCAATCTCTGTATCGAAAAGCGCGGCGTGCAGAAACAGCTTCAGTATCTCGGCGGACAGGTGCAAGCCACCTATGAACTGCCACTGAGCGAGGTCGTGCTTGATTTCTTCGACCGACTCAAATCATGCAGCCGTGGCTTTGCCTCATTCGAGTATGAATTCAAGCGTTTCCAGGCGGCTGATCTGGTCAAGCTGGATATTCTCATCAATGGCGACAAGGTTGATTCGCTGTCATCCATCGTGCATCGTGCGCTGTCGCAGACACGCGGGCGCGATGTCACCGAACGCATGAAGGATCTGATTCCGCGCCAGATGTTCGAGGTGGCGATTCAGGCTGCGATTGGCAGCAAAATTATCGCCCGCACCACGGTCAAGCCACTGCGCAAAAATGTCACCGCGAAGTGTTATGGCGGCGACGCCACCCGCAAGCGCAAGCTCCTGGAAAAGCAGAAGGCTGGCAAGAAACGCATGAAGCAGGTCGGAAAAGTCGATATCCCGCAGGAGGCGTTCCTTGCCGTCTTGCAGGTAGGCAAGGATAATTGATCTTCGGGAATCCTTCCCGGAGATGTCACACTTTATTAAGGGCGTGCCGATGACCTTTGATTTTCCGGCTTTTCTGGTAGTGGCTTCGGCATTGGCCGGGGCGATCTGGCTGGCCGATGCGTTGCTCTTCGCGCCACGTCGGCGGCGTGCTGGATCGGTCAAGGAGCCGCTCCTCGTCGAATATGCCCGTGCTTTCTTTCCGGTCATCTTCGCGGTTCTGATCCTGCGATCCTTTCTGGTCGAGCCGTTTCGGATTCCTTCCAATTCCATGATGCCGACACTCCTGACCGGTGATTTTATCCTGGTCAACAAGTTCGACTATGGACTGCGCCTGCCCGTGTTAAACCGCAAGGTGATGGCGATTGGCGAACCGCAGCGCGGGGATGTGGTGGTGTTCAAGTTTCCGCTTGATCCAAAGACCGATTACATCAAGCGGATGGTCGGCCTGCCCGGCGATGTCATCGACTATCACAATAAGACTATTTTTATTAATGGCAAACCCATGGAACAGATGCCGGGTAGCAGCTATGCCGGCGAGGGTTCCGGGAGCGAGATGACCGGCGCCAATGAGCGGCTGGAAGATCTCGCTGGCGTCACCCATTCCATCCTGACCCGCGCCAATGCACCGAATCTGCCGTTCGGCTGTCAGATACTGTCCGCCGGACCTGTCACCGTTCCGCCTGGACACTATTTTGTGATGGGCGACAATCGCGACAACAGCAACGACAGTCGTTGCTGGGGTTTCGTGCCGAATGCCAACCTGGTTGGCAGAGCCTTTGCGATCTGGATGCACTGGGACACCCAGCGCAATGGACTGCCAATCGTCTTTTCGCGTTTGGGTAACGGAATTCACTAAACGGCACTCACTGACCGGACTTTTGACATCATGCACAACATCAAGCACAGCATACCAGGGACGCGGCAGCGTGGCATGGGGATGACCGGCGTCATTTTCACTGTCGGACTGGTCGCGTTCTTCATGACGATCCTGTTGAAGATCGGCCCGCTCTATCTCAATTTCTGGACGATCCGTTCGATCATGACCGATGTGTCTACGCAGACCGAGCCGCTTCAAGGTGGACAGCGTGCGATCATCGATTCCATCGGAAAGCGCATGGATGTCAACAGCGTCCGCAATATCACGACCAACGAATTCGAGGTCATCAAGCAGGATCAGAATGTCTATCGGGTCACGGTCAACTACGAGCAGCGCGTCCATCTGTTTTTTAACATCGATGCTGTGGCGATGTTCACCTATCAGGTGGATGTGACGACACAGTGAATGCCGATCCGCATCGATTGGCACATGCGCTGGGTTACACCTTCAGACAGGATGCGTTGCTTGAGCAGGGTTTGACGCACCGTAGTGCAGCCTCGCTCAACAATGAGCGACTGGAATTTTTGGGCGATGCACTGATCGGTTTTTTGATCGCCGAGGTGCTGTGGGATCGCTTTCCTAATTCAGACGAGGGCACGCTGAGCCGGATGCGCGCCTCGCTGGTCAAGCGCGAATCGCTGGCGCGGCTGGCGCGGGGACTGCACCTTGGCGAATATCTGAGACTGGGCGCGGGCGAGTTACGTACCGGTGGTCATGCCCGCGACTCAATTCTGGCTGATGCACTGGAAGCGGTGCTGGGCGCGGTCTATCTGGATGGTGGTTTTGCGGCGGCGCGGAACGTGGTGATGGCTCTCTTTGCTGACCGACTCGATGAAACCAGCACCGCGCAATCCGGCAAAGACCCCAAGACCCGGCTCCAGGAATGGTTGCAGTCACGTCACCGACCACTTCCTGAATATGTTGTGATCCAGATCGGTGGTGATCAGCACGACCAGATCTTTACCGTCAGTTGCCTCCTCGCCGATGTTAATTTACGCGCCCTAGGCGACGGGAGCAGTCGCCGCCGTGCTGAACAGGCGGCCGCTGAAGCCATGCTGGAGCAAATCGAACCATGACTGACCCGTCACTCTCCGAGCCACAGGGCTCTGACCAGCCGTCTGTCCAGCCCCCAGGCACCGGGCATTGTGGTTATGTCGCCATCGTCGGGCGTCCAAATGTCGGCAAATCGACGCTCCTGAATCGCATTTTGGGTCAAAAATTGGCCATTACCTCTCATAAAGCTCAGACCACGCGCCATGCCATTCTGGGCATCAAGACCCGTTCCGATGGTCAGATCCTGTTCGTTGACACCCCCGGCATTCATCAACGCGGAGCCAGTGCGCTCAACCGTTATCTGAACCGCGCGGCGCGTTCGACGCTCGGCGATACCAACCTCGCGCTGCTGGTGGTCGAGGCACTGCGCTGGACTGACGAGGACGGCAAGGCACTGGAGGCGGTCGTGCAGGTCGGCGTGCCGGTCATCGCCGTGATCAACAAGGTGGATCGGGTTGCCAGCAAGCAGGCGCTTCTGCCCTATCTGCAACGGCTGTCGCAACGTCATGATTTCGTGGCGCTAATCCCAGTCTCTGCGACCAATGGCGATCAGGTCGAGGCGCTGGAACAGGCGGTGATCGCGGCGCTGCCAGAAGGCGCACCGCTGTTCCCTGAAGACCAGCTCACCGACCGCTCCGAGCGATTCTTTGCGGCTGAACTCATGCGTGAGCAACTGATGCAGCGTTATGGCGAGGAATTGCCCTACCGCACCTCGGTCGAAATCGAACGCTTTGAGCAACAGGATGGACGCTACCAGATTCATGCGCTGATCTGGGTCGAGCGTTCCAGCCAGAAGGCAATCATCATCGGCAAACAGGGCGAGGCGCTCAAGGCTGCTGCCAGTCAGGCGCGCCAGGAAATGCAGAAGCTGTTCGACTGTCCCGTGCATCTGGAGGTTTGGGTCAAGATCAAAAAGAGCTGGTCGAGCGATGAGGCTGCCATTGCAAGCCTTGGTTACAGCGAAGACCATTAACCTGAAACGAGCCGTTGCACACAGTTTCAACGGCTGGTTTTAGGCACATGACCGGCATCAACCCAGTGACCCGGCACGACGCGCTGTTTCACGCCCTGGTGCTGCATCGGCGCGACTATGCCAATACCAGTCTGCTGCTTGATGTGTTTGGAATTGGACAGGGTCGTTTTCCGGCCATCGCCAAGGGTGCCAGGCGTCCCCGTCATCCGGCGTCTGCACTGTTACAACCCTTCCAGCCGCTCTGGCTTGCTGTCGTTGGGCGCGGCGAAGTGCGAACCCTCACTCGCTGTGAAGGTGCGAGTCGTCCACTTGCACTCCAGGGGCGCGCACTGCTTGCCGGGTTTTATCTCAATGAGCTGCTCGTGCGCCTGCTCGCCCGCTATGATCCCCATGATCGACTCTTCGTCTTTTATCAGGACACCCTGTCGCGTCTGGCCGACGGGGCTGAACTCGAAACCTTGCTGCGGCAGTTTGAACTGCGCCTGCTCGGCGAGCTGGGTTATGCTCCGACGCTCGACCACGAAGCCGCTGGACAGATACCAGTAGTAACTGAACAGTTCTATCTCTACGACACTGAACGCGGGCTGCGCCGCGCTGCAGCAGTAGAGACCAACGCGCTGTCTGGAGCGACGCTCCTGGCGCTGATCCAGGGTGACAGTCTCGACTCGACACAGCGCCGCGAGGCGCGTTTTCTGCTGCGCGGGATGCTCGCGCCTTATCTGGGCGACCGCCCACTCCATAGCCGTGAACTCTACAAACGCTGGTACGGCACCCACAATCTATAAGGATTCAGTCAATCCTTGATGACACTGGATAACACTGCGATGGAAACCACCATGCTGACCGATCTGCAACGTCCTCAGGGGATCTTGCTTGGCGTCAATATCGATCATGTTGCGACCGTGCGCCAGGCGCGGGGTACCCGTTATCCCGAACCGATCCAGGCGGCGCTGGTTGCCGAACAGGCGGGCGCGGATTCCATCACGCTGCATCTGCGCGAGGATCGCCGACATATCCAGGAGCGTGACGTGGAACGGCTGCGCGACATGCTGAACACCCACATGAATCTGGAAATGGCCGCCACCGACGGGATGGTGCAGATCGCCTGCCGTCTGAAACCTGCTGATGTCTGTCTGGTTCCTGAACGGCGTGAGGAATTAACGACTGAGGGTGGTCTGGATGTCCTCGCACAGCCGGCGCATCTAACCGATGTCTGTGCACAGCTTGCTGATGCTGGGGTACGGGTTTCGCTATTCATCGACGCCGATCCGGCACAGATCGAAGCCGCACGGGTCGTGGGTGCGCCAGTGATTGAGCTGCATACTGGACACTATGCCGATGCACCCACCCCACAGGCGCGCTCGGAAGCATTGGCGCGTTTGCGGAACGCGGCCAGACTGGGTTTGGAGTTGGGTCTTGAAGTCAATGCTGGTCATGGGCTGGATTATCACAATGTCACAGCGGTCGCGCAGATTCCCGGAGTGCGCGAACTCAATATCGGACATTCAATCATCGCACGGGCACTGTTCAGCGGTCTGGATCAGGCGGTGCGCGACATGAAACGTCTTCTCAACGCGACCGTTGCAGGTTAACGCACATGTCCACCGATACACTGATTCTCATCCTGGCTATTGATCGCGGCCAGGGGCCTGATCCACTGACCCTTCAACGCACTAAAGCTGCCGTACCGTTTGGCGGAAAATATCGGGTTATCGATTTTACGCTCGCCAACTGTCTGCATTCAGGTCTGCGTCAGGTGCTGGTGCTGACGCAATATAAAAGTCACTCGCTGCATAAACATCTGCGTGACGGCTGGTCAATCTTCAATCCAGAGCTACGCGAATTCATTACCCCGGTGCCGCCACAGATGCGCGAAAACCAGGAATGGTATGCCGGCCCGATCGATGCCATTCGTCAGAACCGCTATCTCATCGAGCGTAACCGTGCGACGCGCGTGCTGGTGCTCGATGGCGGCGCGGTGTACCGGATGGACTATGCCGAGCTGACCCGTGCACACCGCGAATCCCAGGCACAGATCACGGTTGGCGTCCGTGCGACCACAGGCACCGGAACCCAGGCACGGGTCATGGTGAATGACACGGAGCGTCTTCTGGAGTTGACTGACGCAGCACCAGCCAGCAGGGGTGACGCCGCCGAACATCTGGAAACGATGGGCGTTTATCTCTTTGAGAAGCGGTTCCTGCTCGATCATCTAGCGCAGATCGAGCGCGACGGGTTTGCTGACCGCGATCTGGCGCTTGATCTGATCGCGCCGCTAACAGCCACTCACCCTGTCCAGGCCTATCGCTTCGGGCAGCCGCGCGGGCGCGTGACCCCGGATCGTTACTGGAGCGATCTGGCCTCCATCGATACCTATTATCAGGCCAACATGGCGCTGCTCCTTGCCCAGCCACCTCTCGATCTCTATCAGCCAGACTGGACGATCAACACCTATCAGGGACAGTATCCGCCCGCCCGCACGGTGCCCGGCGCGGTCACAGGCAATGAAGGCGTTTTTGTCAATTCGATGCTGGCGGCTGGCACGGTCATCAGCGGTGGCGGGGTCAATCACTCGATCCTCTTTCCACGGGTGCAGGTGAAAGATGGCGCCATCGTCGAGGCGTCGATCCTGTTTGATGGCGTCGTCGTCGGAGAGGGTGCCCATCTGCGTCACTGCATCATCGAGAAAGAGATCGAGATTCCGCCGAAAGAACAGATCGGCTTCGACGCCAGACGCGACCGCGAGCGGTTTGCAGTGTCTGACCAGGGAATCGTGGTGGTCACCAAACAATCACGGTGGTCAGCGTCGTGAATGACGTGATGCCCGATCCGGTCATCGCGTGTCTGGATGTTCCGTCGCTCCAATTTGAGACCGGCTTCCGCCGCTTTATCAACCGATTGCATGACACCAGATTCGGGAATCACTCCGTCGGCGCGTCCAGCATTATTCATCGGGATTCACGCACATCATGTTGTCCTCGGATCGCAACAGCCACCGCCGCGTTTTCATCCGCGCCTGGGGAAACGCCCGCGCCAGACAACCGCTCACGCCACTGGAGATCCAGATCGTCGAGATCCTGCGCCAACATCCTGAGTATCAGCCATTCCTCGAAGCGGATGACAATGCCCTGGATCGGGATTTTTCACCCGAGCAGGGCACGTCCAATCCGTTTCTGCATCTGGGTCTGCACCTGGCGATTCTGGAACAGGTCAGCATCGATCAGCCTGCCGGCATCCGTCATCTTTATCAAACACTGACGCAGCGTACTGGCGATCCTCACGCAGCGGAGCATCGCCTCATGGACTGTCTCGCGGAAGGTCTCTGGACGCTCCAGCGCGGTCAGCAACCGTTCAACGAACACGATTATCTGGACTGCATCAAACGTGGCAGCGGCACCTGACCACAGCCGATCAGCCATGTTAGCCTTGCGCTCTACTGAGATGACGAGACGCGCCTGATGGCTACGCAAGACTTCGACAGCATCGTGATTGGCACCGGCCCTGGCGGCGAAGGAGCGGCGATGAAACTCGCCAAATCCGGTCAGCGGGTGGCGGTAATTGAGGCGCACGATGCCGTTGGGGGTGGCTGTACTCACTGGGGAACGATTCCCAGCAAGGCACTGCGTCATTCGATCCAGATGCTCGCAGACTATCGCCGCAATCCGCTATTTCAGCAGACTCAGCATCAGATCACCGTGGAGTTTCCCGATCTGCTGCGGGCGGCGGATAGCGTGATCAACGTGCAGGTGCGCACCCGTTATCGCTATTACCAGCGTAACCGGGTCGCCGTTATCTTTGGCCGCGCCCGCTTTCTGGAGCCCAATCTGGTTGCAGTGCACCGCCCCGGCGGGCTGACCGATCAGCTCCGGGCGCAACATCTCGTGATCGCCACCGGCTCGCGGCCTTATCACCCGCCGGGTCTGGATTTTAGCCATCCGCGCATCCGCGATAGCGACTCAGTGCTGGCGTTACCGCACACCCCACGCTCGATCACCATTTACGGCGCGGGCGTGATCGGCTGCGAATATGCTTCAATTCTAAGTTCGCTCGATGTGAAGGTGAATCTGGTCAATACCCGCGACCGTCTGCTGTCCTTTCTCGATGACGAGATTACCGATGCACTCAGCTATCATCTGCGTCAGCAGGGTGTCGTGATCCGTCACAACGAAACTGATCAGCGCGTTGAGATCACCGATGACGGCGTGGTGCTGTATTGCGAATCCGGCAAAAAATTCAAGACGGATGTCCTGTTGTGGGCGAATGGACGCACTGGCAACACGCATGACCTGGGTCTGGAGACTATCGGCCTGACGCCCAATCAGCGCGGTCAACTGGAAGTCAACGCCAGCTATCAGACTGCCCTGCCACACATCTATGCCGTCGGCGACGTAGTTGGCGCGCCCGCGCTGGCCAGCGCCAGCTATGATCAGGGGCGCTTCGTTGGCGCCCATATCGCTGATGGCGACTGTGACTGGTCGCTGATCGAGGAATTTCCAACCGGCATTTACACGGTGCCCGAAATCAGTTCCATCGGTCGCACTGAACGCGAACTGACCGCCAGCCAGATCCCCTACGAAGTTGCGCAGGCGGACTTCAAAAGCATTGCCCGTGCCCAGATCACCGGGCATACCGTCGGAATGCTCAAACTATTATTTCACCGCGAAACACTAGAGATCCTCGGTATCCACTGTTTCGGTGAACAGGCTGCCGAGATTATTCATATCGGCCAGGCGATCATGTCGCAGCGCGGCGCGGCGAACACCATCCGCTATTTCACTGAAACCACATTTAACTATCCCACGATGGCCGAGGCGTATCGCGTCGCGGCGCTCAACGGCTTGAACCGCCTGTTTTAACAAATCGATCGAGTCACTATGAACCAGCCTGTTTCTGCCCACGAGGCGCTGGCGCGTCTGCGCGATGGCAATCTCCGTTTTGCCCACAACTGCCGGACTGCCGATCAGTTACTGACGCATCAGCAACGCGCCGCGCTCGCCGTGCAGCAGGCGCCGCATTCGATCATTCTTGGCTGTTCGGATTCACGGGTGCCGGCTGAAATCATCTTTGATCAGGGGTTGGGCGATCTGTTCGTGATCCGGGTGGCAGGCAATATCGTCGCGCCATCGCAGGTTGGAAGCGTGGAATTTGCCGTCTCGCGCTATCACACCCGGTTGGTGGTGGTGCTGGGTCATTCACGCTGCGGCGCGATCACGGCCACCATCGAGGCGCTGCTCGATGGCGGAAACAGCGAATCGCACAACATCGATTCGATCGTCAACCGGGTTAAGCCATCGGTGCAGGGCTTACTGGAAACTGAATTACGGCATGACCGTGCCGCGCTGCATCGGGCAGCAATACGTGCCAATGTGCGGGCATCGGTCGATCATCTGCGTCATGGTTCGGCGATCATCGAGTCACTTATCGCCAGTCATGGTCTAGTGGTGATGGGCGCTGAATATGACCTGGAAACGGGACTGGTGAATTTTTTTGATGGCGTGACCGACGACGACTAACCGGTCATCGCGAGTCTCACTGAGCGTGGAGGCTCTCTAGGATTTCAGGGGGCAAGCAAATATCTTTCAAAACAATCAGTTAATTCTAATTTTGGCCGTACACGAAAATCAAAAATGAGGCTGAGCGCGCAAATCGTAAACTTTTGATTTATAAGAAATCATATGTGCCACGAGAGCGCCTCAAACG
>CAIUAY010000195.1 GCA_903897335.1 uncultured Chromatium sp.
AACCGCCGCCTGAGTTTGGCTCGGAAATCCGCACCGATTTCATCGAGGCCATGGGGCGTGTCGAGGATGTCTTCGTGATTATCCTGAGCGTCGATCACGTCCTGTCTGTGCAGGAACTCGCCGTGCTGCGACAACTCGGCGAGGACTCTGGCGCACATGCCGCTGAGGTCGATCCATAAGGCTTACAGCCGCACCAGACCTGATTAAAACGGCTCCAGGTCATCTTGGCTTAACGATCACCAGATAACCTCGCCTCCTTGCCGGTTAAACCAATCTAAGGATTGTCTATGCAACACTGGTTTTTTCTTGCTGGAGCCATCGCGCTTGAAGTGGCTGGCACGACCGCGATGAAACTCTCCGGGAGTTTCACAAAACTGGTTCCATCGGTGCTGCTGTTCGTGTTTTATGCGGCGTCGTTTATGGTGCTGACCTTTGCTCTGAAGAAAATTGACGTGAGCGTGGCCTATGCCGTGTGGTCTGGTGTTGGAACCGCCTTGATTGCAGCCATCGGAATCCTGTATTTTCGTGAGTCCTTGACGCTGATCAAGCTCATCAGCATCCTGTTCATCATTCTCGGCGTGGTGGGTCTGCTGCTCGGCGAAGGACGCCAGTGAACGCACGGCATCACCACCGGAAAACGGCGACGGTGGTGATGCCGCGCCTATTCATCCCTGACTGGCTAAGGTATATCCGACATCCATGACTAACCCTCTCCTTTTAATTGTCGACGACAGCAAGATAGCACGGATGATGATCGCTCAGTTTATCCGCGATCTGCGCCCCGATTGGTCGCTTGCTGAGGCGGCGAGCGGTGACGAGGCGCTGACGATGATTGCTAGCAATCCGCCAGCTTTCGTTAGTCTGGATGTCAACATGCCTGGACTCAGTGGGCTGGAAGCTGCCGGACGGATTCGTCTAAGCCATCCAGCGGTGCGTATCGTGATGTGTACCGCCAATATTCAGGATGCCGTCCGTCAGACGGCTGAAAAGGCCGGAGTCCGGTTTGTCGGCAAGCCGATCACGCCTGCCTCGATTGCACAGATGGTTGCCCTGTTTGAGGAGCCAACCTGGTGATTGAACTCACAGCGTTACAGGCCGACGCACTGAAGGAATTGTTCAATATCGGGGTCGGCAGAGCGGCGCGTAGCCTGAGCCTGATGGTGCGGGATGAAGTGAAGCTGTCAACGCCGGAAGTCACGCTTGCCAGGCCGGATGAGGTTGCGACCGCGCTGCTCGGTTCGGAATTCAGACAACTGAGCATGGTCATGATGGACTTTTCAGGACCATTCAATGCACTGGCAATTCTGCTGTTTCCCGAACGTAACGCGCTATCGATTGTCAGTCACATGCTGGAGGCGCAAATCTCGCCTGAAGAACTCGCTGAGTTCGAGCAGGAAGCCATGTGCGAAGTTGGCAATATCATCCTCAATGCCTGTATTAGTGCCCTAGCGGATGAGCTGAAAGTGGAATTTCACGGCGAACTGCCCGTGCATTATTTTAGCGATACCGATGCGCTGCCGTTTTTGGTGGATCCCTGCAACCAGACCAGCGATCAGATGGTGTTATTGCTGCAAATTCATCTGACCATGCGTCAGGAGCAGATTCAGGGTCATCTGATCTTTCTGCTCAGTGTCAGTTCATTGAATGCCTTGCTGGAGCATGTCGACGCCTATCTGGTGCATTTCGGAATCAGTTGATGGACAGCGTGTTGAGTTTGGAACTGGTCGATCATCTACAGTGCGGCGTGGCGCTGCTGGATCACCAGGGCCGCATCCAACTCTGGAATCACTGGATGGAGCGCTACAGTCGGCGGTCGCGGCATGACGTGATCGGCCAGCGTTTCGATGAAGTGTTTGCTGAATTGGCGCAAACGCGGTTCACGGAGGCCATCGAACAGGCGCTGCGTTCAGGTCTGTCATCGGTCTTGACGCCCGGTCTGAATGCCAGACTCCTGCCGCTCTATCAACATCCTGAACATGTTCAGCTCACCCAGCGGATCCAGGCGCTGATCTACATTGCGGCCATTCCTCGCAACCATACCTGTCTGATCCAGGTTCAGGATATGACCGCAACCATGCGTCGGGAACGGCGTCTGCGTGCGCAGTCGACCCAATTGATCGCCACCACCTATCTCGATGCACTGACAGGAGTCGGCAACCGGCGGCGTTTTGACCGTGATCTGAACCTGTTTTTTGCAAGCGCCTTGGAGACGCACAGTTCGATCGCCATGCTGATGATCGATATTGATGACTTCAAGGCGTATAACGACCATCTCGGACATGTTCAGGGTGATGCCTGTCTGATCCAGGTCGCCAATGCATTGCGTGGAGGTCTGCGCCAGCAGTCTGAAAGTCTGTCGCGCTATGGTGGTGAAGAATTCGCGTTGCCACTTACCAAGGCAGATCGTGACGTGGCCTGCGTGATCGCGGAACGTCTGCGCCAGATCGTCGAGGATTTGAAGCTGCCACATCCAGCATCCCGTGTTGGCCACTCTGTCACCGTGACTATTGGCGTCAGCGCCATGGTGCCAGAACCGGGACAACCGTCCTCAGTGCTGACCGGGCGGGCGGATCTGGCGCTCTACCGTGCCAAGGATGCGGGACGCAACCGCTGTCTGTTCCATGACCCGAATCTGGCCAGTGACTGCTTTCAGCGCGTGGAACAGATCACCGATCTGCCACTAGAGTCATGATCCGGTTATCGTGCGCTGAACAGTTCTTTGATGGCATCCCGGCTATGACGGTATCGTCATGACATCTTCAGATCTCGCCTGTCAGTTGTTCCTGCGGCCATTCAGCGACGAGATCATGAACTGGCTGCATGCAGTTGATGAGGCGCTGCTTGCGTTACAGTCGGATGCGGAAAATCGTGAGGCATTTCAGTCACTCGGTCATGCCATCGGGCACATCCATGAGAACAGCCGGGTTTTTGGATGCGCGTCTATCGAGACCTTCACCCAGGCCATCATGACGCGGCTGGATACGCCGCCTGACGCATCGATGCTCACGCCGCTGCTGGCCTGCCGCGATCACATCGCCGATCTAGCCGCCCTGATTTTGAACGGGGAAACAAGCGATGACGCGCTCGATGCGTCGCGCACCTCAGAGAAGCTGCTGGCACGTCTTGACCGAACGTCAGCACCACCCGTTCATGATGATCACAGTGCCGTCTATGCCCGCTATCTTGAGCTCCTGGCCACGCCGCCCACTGAACAGATCGGCGCGATTGGCGAGCTACTGGTCAGCGTTGGCGCACTGACGCCACAGCAGCTTGAGTCTGCGCTACAGATTCAGGTCAAACCTCGACCCGTCCAGAACATCGACATGCCGACTAGATCGCGTCGACTGGTCGAGCAAGGCTCGATCAAACCGGGGGTCATCGAGCAAGCAGTCAAAGCGCAAGAAACGGCTCATGCCAAACGGCAGGAAGAGACGCAGATCATTCGCGTTGACGCCCAGCGTCTGGGACACCTGATTGATCTGGTC
>CAIUAY010000196.1 GCA_903897335.1 uncultured Chromatium sp.
ACGAATCGCGGGTGTGGTGCGAGCGTTGCGATGCAGGTTCAGATTCATGGTCAGGGGTCCCGTCAGGTCGGTGATGGCGTCGTCGGCAGTAAGCGCTTGGTCGTCCTCAGCTCATCGCGGAGTGTGCGCAGCGCCTCGCGGGCCTGGAACAAAGGATAGCTCCTTTTCGGGATATAATCCCACGGGACGGAACACCTATAGCACTGCAACAGTGAGTCTGCAAACCGATACGTGGCATACGACAAGCGACGTGCTTTCAACCGGAGATTTACGGCCAGATAATTTCTATACGGCTGGACGTGCAGAGGAACTGGTCGCTGGTCTTTCCCAAGCGTTCGGTGATATTGGGAAAGAGCAGCAGGGTTCAGGCGCATCGCTGTCGTCAAACTCGACGAAGCTCGAAACAGGCACCGTGACGTATCAAGCCCAGTTCTTCAGTGGCGTTTGGCGTGGTGAATTAAATGCCTATGCAGTCGATCCGAATACAGGGGCCTTATCCACGTCACCTATATGGTCGGCGGGTAGCCATCTACCCGGATGGGCGAGCCGTAATATCCATTTTCACTATCCCGCAGGCACAGGAAGCGCCGCCCATCCGCTCTTTACCTGGGATACTCTCGATGCTTCCCAAAAGACCGCGCTAGCGTCGGCGACTATCGTCAACTATTTGCGCGGAGATCGCAGCCAAGAAATCCCAACCGGAACATTACGCAAACGGGACGGTCTGATCGGGGATATCGTTCAATCGCAGCCGGTATATGTCGGGCAACCCATCGCACAGATTTATTCAGCCGGCTTCACCGGCGCGAGTGCCTACGGAGCATTCGTGACGGATCAAAGCACTCGTAACGCCATCATCTATGTCGGTGCCAATGACGGCATGTTGCACGGATTCAATGCGGGCACCGGCGCGGAAACCTATGCCTTCATTCCGAACCGGGTGATCCTAAACGGTCTCAAAACGCTCAGTCAGCCGAGTTACACGCATCATTATTTCGTTGATGGCGAGTTAACTGTTGCCGATGTCTACATTGGAAGCGCGTGGAAAACAGTCCTGATCGGAACACTCGGACGCGGCGGCCCTGGTCTCTTTGCACTCGATGTGACAGATCCTAACAACGTTCAATTTCTCTGGGAGAAGACTGCCACAGAGATTCCCGCGCTTGGTCGCAATCTTGGTAAACCCGTTGTTGCACAGGTGGCCGATGGAGATTGGCGGGTCATCTTGGGTAACGGTCTGGATAGCGCGGATGGTAAGGCACAACTGGTCATGGTAAAAATCAATGATGGCACCGTCTATACCGTTGACACAACAGTTGGCGGTGCCAATGGACTGTCAGCCGTTTACACATGGGACACGAATGCTGATGGCTTCATCGATACCGCATATGCGGGAGATCTGAAAGGCAATCTGTGGCGCTTCACGGGATTGTCGTCAACGGCAACGATCTTGAAGCTCTTTGAGGCTAAAGATGCCACAGCAGACACGAATCCTCAACCCATTACTGCCGCTCCATTGATCGGACGTAACCCAGACACTGGGGAACGATGGGTATTTTTCGGCACAGGCCAGTATCTGAATGAAGATGATCTTGGAAATAAAAAAATTCAAACGTGGTATGGCTTGATCGACGCTGGCACGCTCGTGACCGGACGCGGCGAGCTTACTGCACGCAATATTCTCGCAGAAGGAACGATTAACGGTTTCGGTGCGCGCGTCATCGATAATGCGATCGCTGGGGATATGACCGGAAAAAAGGGCTGGTTCATTGATCTCGTTTCTCCGGTCAATGGCGCTGAAGGTGAGCGAATGGTGGTACCGAATCTATTCCAAGGGCGCGTACTCATCGGCACGACACGCATTCCTGATAGCAGTGATCCTTGCAGTCCAACAGGCCGATGCTTCGTTATGGCAATCGATCCTTTTAATGGTGCGCGTCTTGACCGGACATTTTTCGACTTCACTGGAGATAGCCTATTCAATGACAGTGATAAACTGGCTGTCAATAACAAATTAGAGATCGTGTCTGGTATTGGATTTGGGAGCGGTGCGAATAATCCGATATTAGAGTTGAATTAACGTAGTTAATTTTCGATAAAAT
>CAIUAY010000197.1 GCA_903897335.1 uncultured Chromatium sp.
CCCTGCGCCGCGAGGCCAAAGCGTGGGCCGAACGCCGCAATGCCTCCCAAACCGGCGTGGACTGGCAGTTCACCACCGAAGACGCCCGCATCAAACTCAAACGCCTCTACCCACAAGTTAAGCTGGAATGATCTACTAGGGCGTGTCATCTATGCTGTTCGTGTGGAATGATCGCCGCCCGCCGGATCCGAACGATCAAGGAGCAGTCTGATGACGCAACGCCGCTATGCCCTGCGTGACGACCAATAGGATTGCATCCAAGATCTTCGTCTAGCCAGTCGGCGGCTCCCACTCTTCTGCACGGGCATACTCGTCATCGGTCTGTTGCAGCAGGATCATGGATGCGCCATCGAAGCGCGTGTCCCGGTCGATGACCTTGTGCAGTTTGGCGCGATACAGATGGGCGCGGCTGAAATCGGCCATGGTCAGATCGGCGCGTGAAAAATCTGCATGATGCAGATTGGCTTTCACAAATCGGGTCGCCCGGCAGACGCTCTCTTTGAAGATGGCATGAACCATCAGCGCCTCGCTGAAATCGGCGAGGCTGGCATCGCAGCCGCTGAAGATGGACTGCGTGAGATCAGCTTTCACGAAGCAGGTCTCCCTGAGCGTCGTCTGCTGAAACAGACAGTGCGCGGCAATGGCACCCGAAAAGTCCGCGTCGGTCAGGTCGGCACCTGAAAAGTTCGACATGCTCAGATTCGATCCTGCAAAGTTGGCGTGTTGCAGAATCGCCCCGTCAAACTGGACGATGGACAGATTGACGCCTGAAAAATCCTGACCGCTCAGATTGGCCTCGCGCAGCACGCATTTGAACAGATTGGCACCCTTGAACGACACACCGGCCAGCGCCGCCTTGATAAAGGTGGCACGGGTCAGGCTGGCGTCTTCAAAGTTCGCCCGTTCAAAATTGGCCTCGTTCATGATGGCCTTTTCAAAGATCGCGCCGCGCAGATCAGCACCCGAAAAATTGGTGTTCTGTCCCATTGACCAACTGATGGTGCCCTTCTGAAAGTTCGCGTCCGAAAAGTCAGATTCCTGAAGCATGCAGCGGTGCAGACGCGCACCTGAGAAATCCGCGCCTGCGAAAGTGAGATGACGCCACATCGCCTCTTCGATGTTCGATCCGGCAAAGCTGGCTCGTGAAAAATCACAGCGATCCAGCAGTGCCTTGGTGAAGATCGCCCCGGCGAGATTCGACCCAATGAATGAACAGTCACGGAAGCGTCCGCCGGTAAAGTCCGCCCCGCCAAGATCGAGATCGGACAGATCGGCCTGCTCAATGCGTGTTCCGGCTTCCAGTGCCTGTAAGAGCTGATCCCGATTAAGTCTGGTCATCAAGCAGATCCTCGCGTCCTTCGATCAATGTGCGCCGGAGGTTGGTGCCTTCCAGTTGAGTCTTGCCCATGACGGCCTTGAAGACATCCGCCGCGTAGAGTTGTGCGCCACGCAGATCGGCATTGACCAGCCGCGACTTGCCGACCGAGCCACAGAACAGATTGGCGAAACGCAGATCCGCGCCCTCAAGGTTGGTTTTACGCAGCCGGGTGTGTTTGGCGCTGGCCTTGTAGAGTCGGGCGAAGGGCAGGTAACAGTCTTCGATGATGGCATCATCGAGCCGTGCCTGGGTGAAATCGGCACCCGAGAGATCAGACTGGCGCAGTCCCGCTCCACGCAGATCCGAGCCTGAAAAATCGGCACCGGGCAGCGATGAATCCTTGGCGATGCGAAACTGTCGCAGGTCGGCATGGCTGAACTGAACGCCCTTGCCAGTGACGTCCTGAAACATGGTGCGGAACAGGGTCGCGTTGGCAAATGACGCGCCATCCAGCGTCATTTTTTCGGCCAGAACCTGTTTCATGTGCGTGTCGCGGAAATCGGCATCTGTCGCATCGCCGTCGATCATCGCCAGCTCAAAGGATGTGCCGCGAAAATCCGTGCGTTCCAGTTTTGCCTCCTTGATCATGGCCAGATAGACCCTGGCATCGCGCAGTCTGGCGTCAGTGAAATCAGCCTTGTTAGCCATGGTCATGTTGAAGCTGGCGCCTTGCAGATTAGCCTGTCTGAATATCGCCTCCTGAAACATGCTGTTATCGAATATCGCGCCGACCAGCGAGGCCTCACTGAAATCCGCGCCCGTGCCCATTGCCTTCGTAAAGTTTGCACCATCCAGATTCGCTTTTTGAAACGAGGTCAGCTTGAGCCGGCATTGACTGAAATCCAGGCCATGCAGATCAAGTTCCGAGAGATCGACCCCGCTGAGATCTGCGCCATCTGGCGACAGCCCGCGATCACGCAGCTCAATCACCTGCTCGCGGGTCAACGGGCGGATTTTGTCCAGATCGATTCCAGCCTCGGCAAATTTTGCCTTCATCGCCTCTGGAATCTCGTGCGCTTTGAGCTTGGCCACGCCCGCTTCGAGTTCCTGTTTCTTCTCGGCAAGTTGTTTAAATCCAGTCTCCCATTTGTCCTGTGACTCGGCACCGAAACGCTCGCACCAGTCGGCGGATTCGGTCATCTTGGCGGCGTTTTCGGCGCTCAGATGTCCGGCCTTTTGCAGTTTTTCCATCTGATCGCGGATCTGATCAGCCATCTCCTTGCCCTTGGCTCGGAAATCCACCGGCTCATCGGGCGGCGGTCGGTCGAGAATGGTAGGGTCTTGACCGAGTTTGATCAGTTGCGCCCTGGCCTCAGCCATCACCTCGTCTTTTTTCAACTGAATGTCATCGAATTTGGCCATGTGAAACCCACGCACCTGCTCGATGACGCCCGGAATGATGGCCGCGAGATCCGGAAAATCGAGTTTGAAGCCTTTCATGAAATCCGGGCTTAAATGCTTGCCGGGTTCGGGTAGCGTGATGCCGGTATCATGCGCGGCGGCCAGCGCTTTGGGCAGATGACGCACGACCCAGTCGCGCACTGGCTCCTTGATCCGCGTCTCGAACAGGCTGGCGCCGGTCATCATGTCGATGGGTTCAGCCTGCTTGAAGGTCGCCTGCCATGCCTGCAAACCCTTGGTCAGCGCCTCGGAAGTCGCGTATTTTTCCGGTAGTGCGATCAGGATCAGCGGCGCGGCCTTCAGTGCCTTGTCCGCGTCCTCAGAGCGTTTGGCGCTGGCCGAATCAGCCGCCAGAATCGAACAGAACTCACCGACCTCTTGCTCGGCATAAAGTGCCTCCAGCTCGGTTGCCACCACCAGCACCGGCGCATCGGCAGCCGCAGGCAGACCCGGCAGGTCAATCAGCGTGGCGCTCTGGATGAACAGCGCCGACTCGTCTGATCCCTCGGCCAGCTTCTCGCCCAGTGGCAGGGAATAGGTGCCGTCCGGCCCCAAAGGGCGTACCAGAATCCGGTTGAGCTTGGGGCCATCGAAACGCGGCAGCACCAGACCGGCGGGCAGGGTCACGAACGGTTCCTGATCAAACCCAAAGGTCGCGCCCGGCCAGGATCTGTCCTGTGTTGAAATCCCCACCCAGTGCCGACGCAGGGTTTGCGCTTCAAGTCCGAGCCGTTGCAGTACGTCCTGTGTCGTCTCGTCGAGATCGAGATCCTTGCGACAACGCACCACGAACGGATGTCCGGCCTCGTGCCAGGAGCCATGCTGGCTTTTGAATGGATAGATCGGCTTGAACGGTTCATCCGGGTCCAGCCCGCTTTGGGCTTGCAGTGCTGGAGACAGGGTCTTGAAGCGCTCAGTCAGATCCTTCAAGCCCTGATCATGTGCCGCGATGATGCTGTCTTTCGCCGCCGTAAGCTTGGCGGCGGAGGTATCCAGATTGGTCTTCATCTCGGCGATCTTCTCGCGGAAATGCGCGAAGATGCCATTGTCGATGGGACTCTTGACGCCGACCTTGGCCTCGACGGCGAGTTTTTCCGCCTGCATCCGATCCACCAGCGCAAGCTGCTTGTCGAGCATCCGATGGTATTTGACGGCCTCCTCCGCCGGGTCGGGCGGCGGCATCAACGGGGTTTTTCCCATGCTGGACTGACGGATGTCGTCGATCTGCTTGGGGATATTGCCGATCCGCCGCTTGGCGTCCTTGACCATCTCCTGTGCCTTTCTGATCGGCTCAGGATCGATGTTCACGCCTCGATCCAGCTCCTGAATCTGCAAATCCCGATAAAACTCGATGGACTTGGGGATGTCATCCAGCGACTCGGGGCGCACCAGAATTCGCAGCACATCCGCCATCTCGTCATCCTCGATCAGCGTCGTCCCGCGAAACAGGATCACTCCGCGCTGGATGGTCGGGAACAGCCAGACCGTCTCCAGACGGGTGACGACCTCCCTGAATTCATCGGTGGCACGGAGCTGATTGGACGGCAGCGGGCCGGTCGGAAACACATGCGGACGGTATTCGCCGTTCAGGGTGACGAAGCAGCGCATCCGCAGACGTGGCAAACAGCTCTCGATGACCGGCAGATCGGGGTGCATCCCGGTCAGGACGACACGCTCGCCGCCGGTAAAAAACTCGCGTGCATACTGATCTTCAGCGGCCAGATTGAACAGCTCATAGTTCATGTCATCCGGGAACCAGGGCCAACGTTCGCGCTTCCAGCGGTCGTTATAGGTGCCCTGTTTCTTTGCCCGTTGTGGCCAGGTCAGATCCAGCGAACCAAATCCAGCCGGTTCCGGTCGATCCGCCGGACTGCCGATGGTCTGACCCGGTAGCTCCAGATTGGGTAGCGGATGAAATGCGTTGCCGCCTGGCCCCGGTATCGGTGCCGCGCCCTTGCCAAGCGGGTTGCGTGGATCATCAGACCCACCAAAAGCATGTTGCCAGGTCAGCGGGATCTCGGTGAAGGGTAGCGGGGCGGTGATCATGCCCGCTTCCCAGAAGCGTTCACCGAAGACATCCAACGTTTTTTCGATGGTAGCGACCTGAAGCGACACCCGCGAGGCATTGCGGGTCGTTCCTCGCGGCGCGAAGCAGGAACCGGAGACCAGCACCTCGCCACGCGGTTTAGGTAAACCCTGATCGAGGACGACATTCTTGCCAAGCTGATCGGGAACTGTCTTCCACAGATCCTGTTCACTGAGCGGATGATCGGGGTCATTCAGATCAAAAAAGACCAGAATGCCGATGGCCATGCGATCCTTGCCCTGAATGGCAAAGGGTCGCGGAATGATGGATTGCTGGTTTTGTTTGAAGATTTTCAAGGGGGGTTTACCCGGTGGGTATTCAGTAAACATTCAGGTAGCGCCCCAATCTATATGACGAGCCTTGACTTAAAGCATTGATGGAAAAGCGCAAAAATTTCTCGCCATCATGTAGATCGGGGCACTACCAACATTCAAAGCTAAAAGCGAAAATTATTGTCGGTAAAAATTAGTCAATTTTGCTTACGCGATAGTGTAAAGAGTGGCTAATGTTGTTGTATCGGTTGCGATTATGCTGGCTTGTCCCTGAATTTTATTTTCCTCGCTTATTATTTGAGTGGAACTGCCAATAACTTCATTTGTCATTCCAATATTTGATTCTTTTCCTATTCCAGTTTGTGTGGTATGGGATATAACGCTTCTTGTCACTACAGCTAATTTAGAAGTGTTAGCTGCAAGCATATTCAAATCCGAAACAACAGCATTATGATTTTCTTCTAATGAATTTACCTCGCCTGCAAGTTGGCTAACATTATTAGCTAGTGTAGCAGATAGGTCAGCCATACGGCGATGTTGACCGTTTAGCTCAGTGGTAGTGCCTTCGATTCGAACAAGTCTATTAGTGAGCGCAGTGTCTTTGTCTGTAGCTCTTTTGCTGTCCAGCGTTAAGCTAAATTTTGACCAAGATAAATTTTTTTGAGGTGCCAGGGAGACTGTTAGCATTAAGCCAAAACGAAAAAGGGTTTGAATGGCCAGATTGATATTATTTAAATTCCCGATATTAACTTTTGTTTCAGATCCAATCATGACGGTCTGAGACGCCCCACCAACCGTTTTTAATTCTTCATCAGCAATAAAAAGATTTTTCCACTTGCACGACCAAGTTGCCCCATGATCTGTACTGAGCTTGAAACCTGTTTTTTTGTCTGTCCAGTTGAAGGACAAAAAATCTTCCCATTTTTTCTTTATTTTATCGTTGACTCCCCCTACGCCAGGTTTGTGGGCAAGAGAACCAAGGCTAAGGGATGTTTCACCGCTGGGTGTCGCGAGCAAAACGCCTTGACTCCCCTCCTGATCCTCAAAATGAAGCTTGTTTCCCCCTCCCGTGGTAATCCGGCACTGGGTTTGCGATTGGTCGTTGACCACGTTCGGGTTTGTCGGGTTGGGTGCTGCCGCAAGAATATACGGGCGGTTCGGATCGCCGTCGAAAAAAGACAAGACGACTTCGGTGTCTTTATGCAGCGGAAAATGGATGCCGTGGTCGCTCCCGGCATAGGGTTCAACTTTGCGCAACCAAGCCGACGCCTTGCCACCAGTTCTATCCGACAGATCAAAGGGCATGATGACTTTATAGCGGCCTTGTTCGTCCAGTTCGGCATATTCCCCAGAACTGGCTGCGTCGATCCAGGCGGGCAGGGTTCCCTGAATGCGGGGCGGCGCGGTCTGGCGACTGGAGCGAAACTGTACATCGGCTGGAATGCAGGTGAACCGATTGCGATACGCCGGACGCTCGGTGGCATTCGAGAGCGAAAGCCCAAGACCACTCGTCAAATAGGCTTCCTGGCCGCCTTCGTGGCTGACGCTGGTGATCAGGTAGCTTCCGTTGAAATCCGGGCGAAAATGACCGTTCAGGGTGAATTGATAGCCAGGCGTGATATGCGGAATCTGACTGGTCGCGCTGAACAGTTTGTGACGGCAGCGGAGTTCTTCTGCCCGGATTTTTGCGAGCTGCTTCCCGATCTCCAGCGTCAGAAAATTCTCGCCATAACTGTAGACATCGCCGATACCCGTCTCCGAGACTGTTTCCTCGACCTGTAGATGGAGACCAGGTTTTTCATAGTGGTAGTTCTTCAGTTTCAGTGACTTTGGGAGCGGGTTCATCTGAAGCGTGAAATCCTTGATCACATGCTGGCGCTCCATAAAATCCAGACCGCTGGGCGTCGTATAGTCCAGCGTGGGACAGGCCGGGATCGGTTCATGCGACATGCGGGTATCGGTGAAGATCAGCTTTTCCGAGGGGCCGCTCTGGTCGAAGTAATAGTAATAGCCCAGACGTTCAGTCCAGTGCGAAAAGAAGTGAAAGTGTGATTCGTTGTACTGACAGACATACTCCCAAGGCTGTTCGCTCCTTTTAATCTTGCCCTCATAGTCAGTAGCGATTAAACCGCCGTCGTCCAGACAGAGCTGAATGATTGCCTGGGGCGTCTTGTTCAGAAAGATCTGGCTGTGGTGGGTCAGGGTCAGGCGCCAGAGCTTTGGAACCAGCACCGCCTGACAAAAAGCGTAGTCGCCAACTTTCTGTAACTGCTCAAACTGTTCCAGGACACCGTGATACAGCGCCGGTTCTGCGTCAGCATCGGTCTGGATGCTGAAACTGACTGGATTGACCAGCATCTGCTCAAAGTCCACGGCGTCGTTGCTGGAGACCAGCAGGATCTCGAAGCGGTACAGGGATGACATCGCTTCGGTGCCGGTGAATCGAACCACATGGAAGGTGTCCTGATCCAGACCGGAAGAGGCAAAGGTAAAAAGTGGGCGTTGTTGTGCCATGACTGTAAAACCTTGATTTAGATCGTTGCAGGGAGTGCCACTCTTCAAAAGCCGCAAAATCACATGATGATGACAGAGCCTGAGATGAGGTTAGTGTTTGTCGCAATTGTGCTGGCCTGTCCCTGAATGGTCTCGTCTTTTCCAGTGATCTGGCTTAATTCAGCACGAACCGTTTTTGTGGTGGCCATGAATTCACTCTTGCTTGTGCCAACCTCGAACGTGTCATTGACCAGTTTGCGCATTGCACCTGTGAGTTTATTCGTCGTTCCTGAGAGATCGCTGACGTCGCCTGCAAGCGCATTGTGCTTTCCTTCCAGTGTATTCACCTCAGCCGCCAGATTGCTGGTTTCTGTCGCAAGGCAGCTTGTTTGAATTGCCAGATGGTCATGTTTTGCTGCGAGGTTGCTCACTTTCCCTGAAACCGTACTCACTTCTCCATGAAGTCGATCAACAACAGCATCCAGTTCTGATTTTTTTGCTGTGGCGGCTGCCTTTTTTGGTCGAAGATAAAAAGCATCTGACGTATATTCGATCTTTTTGGCCATTCTGATGACCTGATGCCAACCCATGACAAAATCAAATTTCTCAACGAGGTTTGCCTTGATTTCAGCGCCAATCTGGGTCGTTTCCGTTGCGCCAGCAATCACTTTGAAAGAATTTCCGAGGACGTGTGCAATACTCTGATTGGATGTAAACGTCAAAGGCCCAGATGTCGTGACGCTTATGCCGATGCTATCGCCACTATCGTCTTTTTTAGTCCCTGAATAATTATACCAAGGCGTTTTTTCTGGTGGTGTTGGCGGTGTATAGCCAACTGTGATTTTTGACTCTTTGTATGGCGAAGAAAGCTGTATGAATTCTTGGCCAGCGGTATCCTCAATGAGGATTTTGTTCTGCCCGCCGGTAGTAATCTGGCAATGCTGTTGGGTTGTGCTGTTGATCACGCTGGGATTTAGCGGATTAGGCACGCTGCCCTGAATCGTCGGGTGGTCTGGATTGCCATTGATGAAGGTCAGCAGCACTTCGGCACCCTTGTGCAGCGGAAAATGCAGACCATGATCGCTTCCACCATAGGGTTGTGCCATGCGCACCCATGCGGATGCCTTGCCACCTGTCAGGCCGGACAGATCGAATGGCAGGATGACTTTATATCGACCCTGATCATCCAGTTCAGCATAGGTTCCGGTATCGGTTGCAGCGTCGATCTTGGCATTCAGTGTGCCGTAACATTTAGGTTGTTCAGTCACAAGCGCAGGTCGGTATTGCGTTGTCGCCGGAATGCAGGTGAAGGTATTGCTGTAATAATTATTTGCGTCCTGATTGCCAAGATTGACCTTGAGACCTGCCGTGAGATATTGCGCCTGACTACCTTCGTGACTAACTTTGGTGATGAGATAATCGGTATTGAAGCTGCTGCTATAGTGATCTGTCAGGGTGAAGGTATAACCCGGCGTGATGAATGGCACGTCACTTGACGCATGAAATAATTTTTCGCGACACAGGATTTCTTCAGCCCGGAGTTTAGCCAGCACCGTTCCTTCTGCGTCAGTGCGGAAATCACTTCCGTAGACATACACTTCGCCGATGCCATCACTCTTGACGGTTGCGGTACAGTTAAGGGCAAGGCTCGGCGTTTCGTAGTTATAATCTTTTAACCGCACCTGCTGAGGGAGCGCATTCTGTTCGAGCGTGAAGGTCTGCACGACCAGTTCGGATGATTGTTGCCCGGATGACGGCAAATAACGCAAGATAGATGCGTTTGTCAGTGGGGTATGTGCCATGCGGGTATCGGTGCAAACCATGACATCCTGATCGCCAGTTTGATCGAAATAATAATAGATGCCGTATTTCTCCATCCAGCGCGAGATAAAATGAAATGGTGATTCATTGTACTGGCAGACATAATCCCATGGATCAACCGCTGTGTTATTGATTTTGAGTTCAAAATCCGTTTCTGAAAAATGATTACTGATGATGCACGTCTTCAAAAAATCTTTTGGTTTTTTATCCAGAAAAATCTGGTTTTGCATGGCCTGCGTCAAGCGCCATAATCTCGGCACCAACACCGCACGATAAAAAATAAAATCATCAATTTTTTGCATCTGTTCAAAGCGCATGACCATGCCGTGATAGGATGATGTTTGATCGCCACTTTGCAGGGTAAACGTGGCTATATTTTTGATCACGACTGAGAGATCAAGGTTATCGACCGATGAGATCAAAACGATCTCAAACTGATACAGTGTCGATAATCCTTCATGCCCGGTAAAACGGACAACCTGGAAGGTCTTCTCATCTAGTCCGGAAGAAGCGAAAGAAAAAAGCGGACTTTGATTTTGCGCCATAACCAGAGCCTCGTATTTAGAAGATTAACAGTAATTTTCTCAAATCAGACGATTTTTTGATACAGAAAATGGCTGTCAGCAAGACGCTGTTAAATCAGCCGTCCCAGATTACATAAGGGTCATTATTGCTGCAATCTCATTGATTTCAGTTGAAATCCTGCTGGCTTCCCCTGTCAGAATATTCGCTGTTGCCGATGTCTCATTCATCTCGCCCACTATTGTAGTGAGTCCGCCTGTTGTCGCTTGTTGCTCGCCCGCAGTTAGAGTCGACGCCCCGACCAGCTTAGTTGTTTCACCGGCAAGATTTTTCACGCTTCCTGCAACCTTCGAGACCTCGCCTTCTATCGCGGAGACCTCTCCTGCCAGATCCATGATTTTTCCGGCTACGGTTTGGCTTTCGACAGCGAGTTTCATGTGCGAGCCAATTAAATCGTTTAACTCACCTTTTAAATCGTTCACTTCTCCATCGATGCGGATTTTCTCCGCTGCCATTTCTTTTGTCGAAGGGGATAAATCGCATTTGTCCGGCGCATTGAAGTTATACACATGTCCAAGCGTGATGTTATTTGAACTGCCAATGGTGAGACTGGCTGTACCGCCCAATGTAAAACTCAGTGAGATACCCAGTGTCAGGCTATTCAGATCGGCAAGATACACATAGTTTTCAGAGCCCATCGTGATTGATTCGTCTGCACCTCCAATCACGGTGGTACTGTTGCCCTGAACGAGGCTTGTCATCTGGCCGGAATCCACCGTGAGATGATCATTGGTTTTGATGGTCATGCCCAGCCATTTGGCTGTTGTGGGGGTAGGCGTATCTCCTGGAGGCGTGTCGCCGGGAGGAGAACTGCCCAGACTGATGAAACTGCCGCTGGTTGGCGTCGACAGCAGAATGTTCTGTTTCCCGTCCTGATCCTCGAAATGGAGCTTGTTCTGTCCACCCGTGGTAATCCGGCACTGGGTCTGGGACTGATCGTTGACCACGTTTGGGGTTGCAGGATTAGGCGCGGCGGCGAGGATGTAAGGTCGATTGGGATCGCCGTCAAAAAAGGACAGAATGACTTCGGTGCCCTTGTGCAGTGGAAAATGCATCCCGTGGTCGCCACCGGCATAGGGTTCGACCTTGCGCAGCCAGGTGGATGCTTTGCCATCGGTTTTGCCGGACAGATCAAAAGGCAGAATGACCTTGTAGCGACCCTGCTCGTCCAGTTCGGCGTATTGCCCGGAACTGGCGGCGTCGATGCGGGCGGTGAGCGTGCCATGAATGCGGGGTGGCGTCGTCTGGCGGCAGGGTCGGAACTGCTCGCTCGCTGGAATGCAGATAAACCGGTTGCGATAGGCAGGACGTTCGGTGGCTCCAGAAAGCCCCATGCCACTGGTCAGATAGGCTTCCTGCCCGCCTTCGTGGCTAGCTTCGGTGATCAGATAATCGCCGTTGAAATCGTGACGAAAGTGACCTTGCAGGGTGAACTGGTAGCCGGGAGTGATGAAGGGAACCTGGCTGCTGGCGTGAAATCGCTTGTGACGACAGCGGAGTTCCTCCGCACGGATGTTTGCCAGTTGTTGACCATCGGCCAGGGTCAGGAAGTTTTCGCCGTAGCTGTAGACCTCGCCGATGCCGGTCGCGGAGACGGTTGCCTCGGCCTGGAGGTCGAGGTCGGGGGTTTCATAATTGCTGTTCTTCAGTTTGACGCAGTAGGGAACTGGATTGACCTGAAGCGTGAAATCCTTGACCACATGCGTGCGTTCCAGAAAATCCAGACCGCTGGGCGTCGTATAGTCCAGCGTGGGACAGCCCTGGAGCGATTCGTGAGACATGCGGGTATCGGTCACAATCAGCGTTTCCGCATCGCCGCGCTGGTCGAAGTAATAGTAATAGCCGTGGCGTTCAGTCCAGTGAGAGAAAAAATGAAAGTGCGATTCGTTGTACTGGCAGGCGTAGCTCCAGGGCGTCCGATTGGTTTCTATCCGGCTTTCATGAGCTGCGTCAGGCAGACCACCGTCTTTCAGACAGGCATCGATGATCTCGCGTGGCGTCTGGTTCAAAAAGATCTGATTGTGGCGGGTCAGGGTTAGACGCCAGAGTCGGGGCACCAGCACCGCCTGATAAAAGGCGAATCCGTCCACCTTCTGCATCTGCTCGAATTGTTCCAGGATGCCGTGGTAAGGAGCGGCCTGCTCACCCACCGCCGACTGAATGCGAAAGGTCGCCGGATCGACCAGCATCTGTTCAAAATCCACGGAGTCACTCCGTGAAATCAGAAGGATCTCGAACCGGTACAGGGACGATAACGCTTCCATCCCGGTGAAGCGCACGACCTGAAAAGTGTCTTCAGGCAGCCCGGATGAGACGAACGAAAAGAGCGGACTATCCTGTTGTGCCATGATTGAGGGTCTGTGCTGGAGCGATGGGCGTGATGTGTCTGACGAGAGGTGGGGCATCCCGGCCCCAATGGAAACTACGCTCAGCCGTTGCGTCCGGTTGATTTACTCGAAACGAAGACTGAACGCACCGGCATCATCGACGCCCAGCATGACCCGCGATGGCGAGGCTGCCGCCTGATCGCTGTCTCCAGAGGCCATGTAGCCCAGAATCTCGCGTGACATCTGCGGCAGGACGTTGCCGTTGAGGATGTAATCGATATTGCGGGCACCGGTCTCGGTTTCGGTGCAGCGTGCGGCGATGAGATCGACGACCGCCTCGGTATACATCAGCTCCATCCGGTTATTGCGCATGAGGGTCGTCTTCAGCCCACGCAGCTTAAGATCGGTAATGCGCCGAATGGCGGCGGGATCGAGACTGAAATAAGGAATGACGGTCATCCGTGCCAGCAGGGCAGGTTTGAAATGCTGAGACAGCAGCGGCCTGACCGCGCCCATCACGGCGTCGAGCGGCGGCTGTTCGTCGTCACCCGTCACATGCGTCATCTCTTCAATGATTTCAGTGCCGAGATTGCTGGTCAGCAGGATGATCGTATTTCTGAAATTGATCTCCTTGCCCTCGCCGTCGGTGAGGGTGCCCTTGTCGAAGACCTGATAGAAGGTGTTCATGACATCCAGATGCGCCTTTTCCACCTCGTCCAGCAGCACCACGCTGTAGGGCTTGCGGCGCACCGCTTCGGTGAGCATTCCGCCCTCGCCATAGCCGACATAACCGGGCGGTGAGCCGATGAGACGACTGACTGTGTGCTTTTCCTGGAATTCGCTCATGTTAATGGTAACGATGGCCTGTTCGTCGCCAAACAGCAGATCAGCCAGCGCCAGACCGGTTTCAGTCTTGCCGACGCCGGAGGGGCCTGCGAACAGGAAGACGCCCAGCGGCTGATTTGGGTTTTTCAGCCCCGACTTGGCAGCCCGGATGACTTCGGCGATTGCGGCCAACGCATGATCCTGACCCTTGATGCGTTTGCTGAGTTGTAACTCAAGGTCGATGACGGTTTGAGCCTGATCGCGGGCGACCTTGCCCAGCGGAATCCCAGTCCAGTCGGAGACAACACGGGAGACCAGCTCCTCGCAAACATCGATCTGGATCAGTGGCTCGCCGTTCTGGATGGTTTTAAGCGTCAGTTCGGCGGCATTCAGTTTTTCCCGCAGCGACTCGCGCTCACCTGTGTCAGCCGCTTCTGTGGCGGCTGCGTCCGGTTGGGTTGCTGCCGAGAGATCATGCTGCTTGACGATGCGATGGCGTAACTCCAGCAGTTCATGCGCCGCGTCTTTTTCATCCCGCCAGCGCTGGCGCAGTGCTTCTGCTTCCTGTTCCAGAGTCTGAATCCGCTCGATGGCATTCCGCAGTTTGTCGGCGTCATGGATTCCAGTCTGGTCACGATCACGCTCAATCGCCTTCTGAATGCGCTGGAAGGCTTGAATGGATCGCTCCCGGTCTTCAAGTGCTGCCGGTTTGGAGGTCAGGTTGACCTTGACGCGGGCGCAAGTGGTATCGAGCAGATCGATGGCCTTGTCGGGCAGGAAGCGCCCGGTGAGATAACGATCTGCGAGCGTGGCGGCGGCTTCGATGGCTTCGTCACGGATGATGACCTGGTGCGACTGTTCGTAGCTGTCCTTGAGTCCACGCAGAATCAGCGCGGTGGTTTCGACTGATGGCTCATCAAGCTTGACGAGCTGAAAACGGCGCGCCAAGGCTGGATCTTTTTCAAAGTATTTTTTGTACTCAGTCCAGGTGGTTGCCGCCAGCGTTTTGAGTTCACCACGCGCCAGTGCTGGTTTCAGCAGGTTAGCCGCATCTGACCCACCGGCCTGTCCACCAGCACCGATGAGGGTATGCGCCTCATCGATAAAGAGAATAATGGGTTTTTCGCTGGCCTTCACCTCGTCGATCACGCCCTTGAGGCGGTTTTCAAACTCGCCTTTCATGCCCGCGCCGGCCTCCAGCAGCCCCATGTCGAGTCCCAAAATCCGCACGCCCTGGAGTGAGTCAGGGACATCGCCTTCCTGGATGCGCCGTGCCAGACCTTCGACCACGGCGGTTTTGCCGACGCCCGGTTCGCCGACCAGAATGGGATTGTTCTTGCGGCGTCGAGCAAGGATATCGACGATCTGGCGGATTTCGGCGTCACGTCCAAACACTGGATCAATCTGGCCAGCATCGGCCTTGGCGGTGAAGTCGAGACAGAAACGCGAGATAAAGCCCGCGTCGGGACGTGCGCCATCTTCGGTCTTCACCAATTCGCCGCCTGCGCTCAGACTCTGGCCAACCTCGCTGGAGCCTTTGGCGATGGTATAAAAATGCGTGAGGAGTTCCTGACGATTAATGTTTTTGAACTGGTCAATGTAGGTGCCCTGACCGTAATAACTGGTTCGGCTCAGGATTGAATAGAGAATTGCCCCGGAGCGGATCTGGCTTTCGCCCAGATCGACCGTGGTGACCAGCCAGGCGTCCTGCATGAGCTCCAGCAGAATCGGCGAGAAGACCGGTTTTCCGGTATTTCCGGACTGTCGGTCTTCGAGGGTCTGGTTCAGCGCGGTAATGACCCGGGGTGCTTCAATGCCGGCATAACGCAGGATGATTGAGAGATCCGTGTTGGCATCCTCCAGAAGTTTGACGAGCAGGTGTTCGCCAGTGACTTCATAGTGTCCACGCGAGACACACAGCCCCGCCGCATTCTGGAGTGCAGCCCCACAGGCGTTGTTCAGCTTGCTCAGGAGCGATTTGATATCGACGTTGATCATGGCGGAGTCATCCGATGCGGTTGGAGAAGGCTTTCAGTCTGGCGACCTGCTGGCATTTCGGCTCTGCAATGGTCGTTCGCTGCCGCCGTCTCGATGTGACAGGTAAGCAACTGGTGCCTCGGTACTCTGATCCGAGAGCAGCCAGGTGTTATAGCCCAGGCCAGACCAGCGCCAGCTTCCCAGAGTCGCGGTCTGTGCCTGACCAGGTCGCAGGCTGATTTTCAGATCGTAATCCAGAGGCGACTGGACATAGACCCGAATCAGCCAGCGTAAAAAATCCCAGCCCTGGCTGCCGGGCAGATTGTCATAGTAGGCTTTGGCAGATGCCCCAGCGATGAGGATCAGAAAGGCGCTCATGCCGTCCCAGAGTTCCTCGCCAAGATAGGCATCTTCGCCCAGTGCATGACCATTAACGCCGAGTTTGCAGCGTTGTTCATGTGGGATCTTGACCTTTTTTTTCAGATTGGGGATCACCTGCACCTGTTTTGCACCCAGGAAATCCTGCAAGAGAATCTTGATGCCTTCTGCAGAACGCGGATATTGTGAAAAGATGCCGATGTAACGCAGCATCCGATATATCTGTTGTTCCTTTCCCTGTTTCAGTTCCTGATGCCCAAACCCCAGCAGGCAATACAGCATGGTCAGAACGTCCGGCGATTGTTCCTCGATGACTGACGTCATCAGCCGGTATTTTGACCATGATCTGAAAAAGTCAGCGAAATAGCCGTCGCCCAGGATGTCGAGAAAATCACGGGTGACGGAGAGGTCATCATTGGCTTCGTCAAAAAGCTCTTCGGTGTATGCGGTAGGCAGCGGCGAGGATGGCCCGTAGAGACCCAGAAAGGTGGCGGTCAGACGGTATTGAATTTCAGGTTCATGCACGAGAACCGGACTGCCATCATCATGTACAGATACCGTTTCAGGAAGATCGTCATCATCATCCGTGTCTTTGATGATGCATTCAATCGCGCTGAGATCATTGGCAGGAAGACCCAATGAGAGTAAGGCGCGTACTCGCAGATTGTGATGGCTGAAGGAATCGAAATCACAGGCTCGGCTTTTATGCGTAAGCAATCGCAACAGGCGAACGGCCTGAAAATAGGAATAGCGTTGCGGATATGCCAGCAGATCCTGAATTACAGGATCTGCATCGACCCCGGTGTCTCGCGCCATGTGTAGGATTCCTTAGTATTGGAATTTTCAACAGTGACCTGAGTGAAACAGTTAATGGCGGCATATCTGGCAAGAAAATTCTGAAGCACTGCGCCAAACATGAACATGTCACCCACTCCAGAGAAATTCTGTGGATCGAGTGATAGATGGATGTCCTGGCCGCGCATCATGATTCCAGAGACGAGCCGATAACTTGCCGTGATCTGGAGGTCGCGGATGCCCTCGACTCGCCGGGTATTGGTCAGCAGTTTGGCGCGATCTGTCGTTTCAGGAAAGATATAGAGTTTGGCAATGGCGCGCAGACTGTCAGGATTCGCCATGGACAGATAATTCAGATACAGATGTGACAGCAGTCGCCACAGGAGATTGCGGCCAAGTGGCGGCTGGACGGTCGCTGTCGGTGGCAGAATGTTTTCAAAGGTGGCCAGTTCAGGCGAGGTATCCGTTGGTTGGTTGATGTCGCCGTAATGCAGATGGCGAGAAAGATCGCCATTGGTGCAGAGAATGTCAATGGACAGGGTTTCAGGTTTGGGGATGCCTGCCTGCGGCGGATACGCCACCGAGATCAGCAGATCGGTCTTGTCATCAATGACTGAGCGGCGATGATGAATGGAATAGACCGGGATCATTTCAACATTGGGGTTGAACATTTCAAACGGTTCATAGTCCCTCGGTTTACTTGCACCCTGTATGAATCCCGTGACCCGCCTGATGGAATAGACCTCTTTATTATCCTGGCCACCAGCCGGAATGACGCGGTACTCAGGCTGACGATGGTCGAGCAGAATGGGTTGCGCTGATTCTGGAAACAGATTGATCGCGGTTGTTGCAAAGAGGACGAAATTTTTCTTTTTGTATTCAGGGGGAGTGACGTTTGCCGCATCAAAATTAAATTCAAGACGAAATGAATCGCTAGTGCCACGATTTATCCATTGGTTAAATCCATCGATATGCAGAAAATGAAATTTCTCGGGGAGAATGAAAAATTCCTGCAATAAACGATACGCAGAAAATGACTGGGACGGGTAGGGAAGCAGACTCTGGTCGTCGGTGAATCCACCGAGCCGCAGATTTTTTTTATTCAGCGTCAGCGCTGACCCTTGACCAGATGCGGGCAGCAGACGCATGAATTCAGTGTGTCTGATCAGTGACCAGCAGATTTCTGCTGCATTGGTAGCATCGCCTGTCACATGTAGGGACAACGTATCGGTACTCATTGCAGCCAGAGGCATGGCCTTGAGCTTAAATTCCATGGCCAGCCGTGGTTTGCTGCCTGCCTGCTGTTCAAGCTCCACCCGCGTGATTTCCAGTGGGTAAAGGTCGACAGTGGTGCTGGTAGTGAAGAGGCAGCTAACGCCATTAACTGGCTTGGATGCGATTTGAGTGCCAGCCTTCACCTGATATTTTTCCATCAGGTTCGATCTTGGCTTGAACTGAATAATCGTAGTCGATGGAATGGGATGCAGATAGTGCGGGAAGATCAACTGCATCAACCCATGTACCATTTCCGGGAAATCATCATCGAGTCGTTCGTGAATCAGCCCGGAAAGAAAGGCAGACCCCTCAAGCAGGCGTTCAACATCGGGATCAGCCCGTGGGCCGGACAGCATGGGGGCGAGACCAGGGTTCGCCCTGGCAAACTCTGCCGCCAGCTCATGGAGACGTGACAGCTCCCGTTGGTAGTATTTGTTGATCATCGGTTACGCCGTTGTGCTTAAGCGTTGATCTCAATGCGTCCATTCGGTGTCAGAATGGTTTCAAACACCACGGGAATTGTCTTGCCATCAGCGATCACCGAAGCCTCGATCTTAAACTGCACCAGGGTTGCCTGAGCGCCTTCGGTGGCATTCGTCACCTTGACCCTGGTTAGTCTGGGTTCATAGTTGGTGATGGTCTCAGTAATGGCGCGTTCAATCTCCATCACTGAATCGTTGCCCTCATGTGTTGACATGTTGGTGAAATCAGGCACGCCAAAATCTGGAGCGGTGAGCGCATTACCCTGTTTTGAATTCATAATTTGTCGCAGATACGACATGATCGAATCCATCAGTCTGGATTGATCAAAGTTACCTCTGGCATCAGGGTGTCGCGCCATATAACGAAGTCTCTCCAATAACCGTTGATCTTCCATATGGAGAAACTCCCTGTTGTGAATTCAGTGATTCATCACTATTGAACCTCTCTCCCACACAGGGAGAGAGGAGACTAAACCCACAGGTTAAATCAGTTATCCCTTCCAGTCATCGGTATATTCAATGTTGCCATCGTGGAAGGTATGCGTGATCTTGCTGTAAGTGAAGCTCACTTTTTCCATATCGTGATACGGCTTGTTATCAGCGATAAAGGTTTCTGGCGTATAGGCGTTATGATTCACCAGCAGGGCGTCTTCGAGTTTCACTGTAAAATACTTTTTCTCAGCGCCTGACGCTGGATCGATTTCGTAGAAATCATGTTGAACCGTGACGCCTTCGCCAGTACAACAAGCCTGCATCAGCTTAGGTGAAGAGACATCCTTGGCTTTGATGATGGTGTAGGGATGATGAATACGCTGTCCGGTTGGAAGTCCGGTATGGGTATCTCTTGGAATTTCGATATTATGATCACCGCCATAGCAGAGTATGGTGTCTTTCTTGTCGGCTGATTGGGTACACCCGCCTTTAATTGGCCCCTGCTTGGCACCAGTTACCGTCACATATGAAGTTAATGCCATTTTGATGCTCCTGTTTTTTTCCGGTTGGAGTAACGGGTCAGTCAATTGGAAACACCGGCCAAATAAGCTGGCAATGTTACTGTCGGCAATGCTGGCGTTGACACGCCTTATTTGAAATCCTTTTCAGTAAATTCCTAGACGGACGATACTGCACTAATCTTTGTCGAGCTTCCCGACAAGGGATAAGGTAAAACTTACGCCCATGTATTTGAAGTGTGGACGTGCTTTAAGCGTCACCTGATACCAACCTGGATCACCGGCAACATCATTCACTTCAATACGCGCCATGCGCAGTGGACGACGACTTCGCACCGATGGTGCAGGATTATCCATTTCAGTCACATACTGGCTGATCCAGGTATTGAGTTCGGTTTCCAGATCCTTTTTTTCTTTCCAGGTTCCAATGTTTTCACGCTGGATAACCTTAATATAATGAGCAAGCCGGTTCATGATCATCATGTACGGCAACTGCGTAGAGAGCTTGTAATTAAGTTCGGCCTCTTTCCCCTCTGCCGAAATACCAAAAAACTTTGGTGCCTGACAGGAGTTAGCTGAAAAAAACGCCGCGTTATCACTCCCTTTTCGCATGGTGAGTGCAATGAAGCCCTGTTCAGCCAGTTCGAATTCACGTCGCTCGGAGATCAGCACCTGCGTCGGGATCTTGGTCTGTGTCGCGCCCATTGCTTCATACTGATAAAGCGGAAGATCTTCTACAGCACCACCGCCCTGCGGCCCAATGATATTGGCGCACCAGCGATATTTGGCAAATGAATCAGTGAGTTTTGTTGCAAAGGCAAAGGCCGTATTGCCCCAGCAAAAATCTTCGCTAGAAGAGGTAACGGTCTCCTTGTAATTAAAGACCTTGGTTGGAAGTGTGTCAGGTCCATAGGGCAGCCTGAGCAGAAACTTCGGCAAGGTCAAACCAATATAACGAGCGTCTTCAGTTTCACGGAATGAACGCCATTTTGTGTACTGCGGCATCTCAAATATCGATTCAAGATCCTTAAGATTTGGCAGATCCTCGAATTTGTCCACGCCAAAGAACTGCGGGCTGGCCGCCGCAATAAAAGGCGCATGAGACATCGCCGCTGTCGCGCCTGCATACTGCAGGAGTTTCATATCCTGCGGGGCGGGGCTGAAATCATAATTAGCGATCACTGCTGCGATGGGCTGGCCACCAAATTGGCCATATTCAGCCGTATAGATGAGTTTGTAGAGACCAGACTTAGTGATCTCGGGTGCATCATCAAAGTCATCCAATAGATCCTGTTTGCTGATATTGACAACCTGGAGGCGATTATTTTCACGAAAATCAGTGCGGTCGATGAGAAATTTCAATGAGCGCCAGGCAGATTCCAGCTTCTGAAATTTCTCATGATGAATAATCGCATCCATCTGCGCAGAGATTTTAAGATCAAGCTGAGTGATCATGTCATCGACCACCGCACCTGAGACCTTGACGCCTTCTCTTGTCGGCTTGACCATCTCCTCAAGGAAAGCCGATAGACCTGCCCGGGTACTGGAATAACCTTCATCACCCGGTTTGAGTTTTGTGGCCTCAACAATTTCGTCAAGTAGGTTGATCGTGACAGACTGAGTCTGCGCCGGTACTTGCTCTTGGAGTGCTTCTTCAGCCATCAGTGATTCTCTTTCTCCAGACCGAGTTCATCCATCAGTTTGGTGATGGCATCCTTGTCCTGTACCAGGCTTTGAACCTTTTTTCTGAAATCAGGGATATTGGAAAGCGGGCTTTTCAGCGCCATCAGCGCTTCACGCAGTTCCATGAGCTGCGCCAATTCAGGAATCTTGCGCACGATCTGGTCGGGATCGAAGTCCTTTAAAGCTTCAAAGTTGATGGACATCGCCAGCTCGCCGGGCGCTTCACCCTCTTTAAGATCTTCGAGTTTATTAGGGACAACCAGATCCAGCTTGAGGTTCTGTGCCTTTAAAACATCGTTGAAATTATCCTTGTCGATATTGATTGGATCACGGTCTTCAACCATGCGCTCATCGGTCTGTTGGGTGAAATCTCCAACGACCAGTAATTTGAGAGGAAGTTCGACCTCTTCCTTCGCATCGCCTGTCGCTGGTTTATACACAATGTTGACCCTTTCTTTAGGGGCAACCGATCCTTCTTTTGCCATGTCAGGTTTTCTCCAAGGTGATAAGTTATCGTTTCAGAAGCCTAGCCATCACAATGAGTGTTTTTGTTAAACTAGAGATAATTAAACACCCTGTCCAAGTCTGATCGCGGCGGCAGGTTCAAGCAAGATAATTCTTTTAAATATTTTTTTTATCAGGTCAGTAGCCTCCTCATTGGTTTTATCAGACAGCGCAGACCAGGCAGTGCTTAATCCATGCAATGCAAGTTTTGGATCCCAGGTTTCAAGATGTATTTTATTGATCTCTTCAAGTATTTCATGGCCAAGAGTGATTACTAAGTCTTGCTGAAAGTCTCCAGTCATCAGTGAAAGTATACCAATTTTGAGTAAGAAACGATCCTTGCCAATTCCGCAACCATATAAATTATTTTGAAGAAAATTGATCGCATCCATGACACCTTTTTTATGGGAAATCCGTACTGATTCATCAATGAGTTTTTGAATCGTCTGAAGATCATCTCCATCATGTTCAGCAGATGATGGCGCTACCTTCATTTTTTTTAGCCAAGCACGGGTTTGTGGACTGGCGAACGGGAGTCCATCGGCAAAAGAGATACGGTCTATTCCGATGATTCGCTCAACAAAAAAGAGCGTTTCCATCGCAATCGTCTGAGCTGCCAGATGATATTGAGAACCCAGTGATTCAAGCCCTTTCACTGTCATAAAGGATAGGTCGAGCCAGAAAACATGTTGACTGATCCGCGATTCTGCGGCTTTAACCAGGTCAAGCCCTGGGTTGTTCGTGAGCATTTTCTGAAATGATTCAGATATATGTGAATCTGGATCAGGAATCATGCTCCTGCCATCGACCGCAGGAGGGGCTTGATTGATTTGAGACCAGGCAGCGATTCTTCTGAGTTTATATGATAGCGGATCGTCAGGACTTCTTTCGAGAAGCTGGTCAGCAAAATCAATAAATTGTTCAAAGGCAACCTTGAGCAGTTGTTCCTTGTTTCCTTCGACAGCAATTGCCTGGATGCTAGGAGCTAATTGTGTCGAGACTGGATGATCGTAAGGTGGCGGATTCGCTATGTCTGGTATGCGCTCCTGGGTTTGACTCTTGTTTATGGTCAGGTCTTGATTAAATGACGTTTGATCAGGCTTTGGCGTGTTCTGAACATCAGGGATTTGTGGCAGAGTATCAACTGCCGAAATCAGTTTTTGTAAGATAGGAGCATTGTCAAGATTTCTTGAAAGAAACGCATCAATGGATAATAGATAATCTTTCAATTCTCCCAGTGTTTTTCCGGAAATTTCAGATCCTTGGTATCCAGTTAAAAACTTATCAGTTTTTTCAATCCACCAGTCAATGGCGTTTAAACGCCCTTTCATTCGGTTTTTTGGCGGGAACATCGAGTCCCAAAAATTCTCCAGCAAATCTGCCAATATTTGACAGCCCAAGTGTAAGCCATCTATCTGCTGGGTTCTGATAAGACCTTCACAGAGATAGACAGCCGCCATCAGATCTTTACTTTTTTCAGACAGGATGATGCTGGCATTATCAACAACATGCTGCCAGTTAATCTCGCTGGCGACAATGCTGGCAACAGAGAGCTTCGCAATCTCGTTCTGCATCTCCTGATATTCTGCCCCATCTCTGACATTTGACCCAGCCGGTGAATCAAGACGAATGGGAGTGTTGCCTAATATCTTAAAATCAATCATGATAATTCACTTAATATCGAATGTAACATTTACCCCATCCTGCGTGCGGATAAAGGTTGGAACGCGCCTGAGTCGAAATTGATTTTTAAAAAAGACAGAGATTCTCAATCGATCAGGATGTAAACCGATTGTTATTTTTTTTACTGCACCAGACTTTGGATAAAAATGATCCTGCAGATTACTTGTCCATATCCCTAAAAGATCAATTGCAGTCAGGTTTTCTTTCTCCATATTGAACCAATTGATGCGATCAACCACCTGTTTTGATTTTAGTGTGATTTCTACATGGTTGCCGGTTGTGATGATATTAAGGTCATCCAGAGTCTTTGACTGAATACCAGAAGCGACGTTGCGGTCAAATGGCGTTGAAATTTCTGCGACAAATAATGAATCTATCTTTTTTTCGTTTGATGTGGACTGGGTAGGTTCTGCAACAGGATCACCTGAAAGACTTGAAGTATGACTGAAGTTCAAAATTTTCGACGCGAGTCTTGATCCCTCGCGCTTCATTGCCTGGGCAGCTATCCGCGTTGTTTCTTGTGAGGCAAAAAAGACATGATCCAGACGACCCCAGACAGCACTGATAAAGACCAATCCTGTGACAGTTAGCCAGATTAAAAAAAGAAAAAGTGAAAAATTCCGGTAGAGCATTAGCATATTCATGCCTCAGCAGGTTTTAAATGCCAGTTTCTGTCATTAGCGATGCCAGCAGTTTGCGATTATTTCTGGTATTTTAATTGGACGAAAGTCAATTAATTGCATGATTTGATCTGCCCCGGTAAATTCAAAGCGTATTGTGATGTCTTTAATGCCTAATTTAGTTAAAGGCGCATTAAAATCTTGTGCGACAAATGTTTTTTCACCGCCCTTAAATTCTTTAATAAAATCTCTGAAACCTTGCGAGCCTTGGTATTCTCTGAATAACTGGAAATCAGGGAACTCGACCATTAAGCGTACACCGCTACATTCTTCAGGTTTCCAGGTAAATTCTTTTGTTTCAGGATAATTAAAATTCAGAAGTGTTTGTGAACCTGTCACGCAATCAAGCGTTAGCTCGGTCATGATCGGCATGGCCGTTGCGCCATGCGTGACGTTTGTTGGAAGCGATTTTATCGTCAATTTATACTCAGGTTGGATTTCTTGGGCAGCGATGCTTCCATCATCCATAAACTCTAAAAAATCTTTTGTGAATGGAAACGGAATGTCACTAACTTTGGCAGCCTGCCAACCTGCCTGTGTGTTGAAAACGATTCCTTTTGCGTTTTGATTAATGAATGACGCGATAAGATTGTGTTGATCTGATTCTGACTGACTGGCACCTAACGAATATGATCCAAAAAGTGTATTGCGCAGTTTATTCTCAGGTAGTCGGTTAGTTGTCGCAAGAATGTCAGATTCCCAGCGGCTCTGAAGCTCACAAGCCGCTTCATGCATGCTGGCCTTGATAAGAAAATCGCGTGGACCTGCCAGAATCTTTGCGATTGGTTCTTGAGGGTCAAGCGAGAGAATAGACGATAGTGTCGAGATTGATTGGTTAGCAGAATCTAGCGGCGATGCTGATCCTGTCGCTTTGCTGTTGATCGCATTTTGAACGAATACCAGGGAGTCGTCAGGAGATTGAGTGATGTTAAGCATATCCCTCAAAGCCTTCAGATAGTTATCGATACTTTCAGTCCCTTGTCTGGTCTTGGCGATTCCAAGCTCCTGCCCCGCCTGATAGCGATCATGTATATGATCGACTGAAGCCAGTGTGATTTTTTTTTCAATTTTCCCCAGCAGACCTTGATTTTCTTTGGCTTGTTTTTCTGCAATCCTTTCTTCATGCCAAATTTTGAGCATTAAATTAAAAGCATGAGCCTTTATTACCCATGGCAGCGGTTTTAACGATACTTCAAATGCACTAATTTCACTGTCTAATCGATTCATGAATTTAAAATATGGATTATCAGTCGTCAGCATGGCAGTTGCTCGCGCCATGAATTCATTTCGAGAAATAAGCAATTGCTGACCATCGGCAAAGCGTGTCATAAAACTGTACCATGCCTGGAAAAATTCCGGTTCATACCATCTCCAGAATGCTTCAGTCTTTAACTTCAGATTCGAATTGTCATTTAAGGCTAGTGCTTTCTCAATTTCGGTTAGGAAGTTTTCAATTTTTTGTTTTCCCTGAATCGTGTTTGCTGGATTTACTACTGGAGCATCCGTGATGACACCAGAACCACCCCAGAAATCTTTAAGCATCACTGGCTGAGAGTCAGGAGATTGGTTGACCCAGTCCATCAGCCAAGTAATTGATGTATTATTCCGTGAAATGATACCGCCAAGCCAGCTTCTTGCCTCCAATAAAGCTCCTGAAATTTCCTTTTCATTATGATTCCAGCTTAAATACGACTGTGTAATTTGATTGTAATACGATGCAAGATAGGGTGAAAAATCAGGATTTGATTCATGCATTGCCTGGCCAGAAATACCAGGAAAAGATGAAAAATCAGCATTTAATCCTTTCTGTATTCTTTGATTTAACAGATCTGTACGCCATACAAGATATTCAACAAGATGTGCCAGTTGTGTGTCATTGAGAATTGCAGATGTTGAATTCAAAAATTTTGACGTAAAATTACGATAAATTGGATTCAATAGATTTTTTTCGGTAATATTAACGTAAAATTTCTGGAGTTGATCTTCGAGTTCAATGCTTTCATTTAGCCATAACCGAGGAACATACCAGTGATGGTTGAGTGCATTGAGATCAAGAATCGTTGATCTAAAATTATAGAGACTGGTAATTTTATCCTCTGTCGATCCGGTAATTTCTGGTGACTTCTGAATTTGATCTACAATCAGCGTGATCGCATCACGGTTACGCATATAGGAAATGCTCAGAATCAGCGTGATCGCAAAAACACCCATTAACCAAGCCGCTAAACCAAGATGCCTGACACCGATCCTCCAACCGAGATAATCAGGCACATCTCGTGATACAGATCGACTTTCAGGTAAGACGCTCGAAAAAAAATCATGCAAAAAATATCCATTCTCTGTCCCTGGAAGTTCATGCATCTGATTGATTGATGATTCACACTCACTTAAAAAGTCGCAACTAAGCGTTCCTTTCTGTGTACTACTAGAAAAAAATAAACCATAAAAAAGCGGTGGTTCCTGATATGGGTTATCCTGAAAACAGGCAAGTGCAAAAGATTTTAGATTTGGCATCAGGCGCCCAAGCTCACCTGGGAAAAGGAGAAGACCAACATTTTTTTGATGGTTTTCTGGGTTGAGGAGTCCAATCGAGGTTTTTTTAAGTTGCTGCGTGATGCTGGAGATCGTTTCATCAACAATTTGATCCGGCTCTTCCACCGATTCGCTAAACACTTTTCCAAATGGTTTTTCTCTCAATATTTCCGGCACTGATTGCGCCATTTCTTCCATGCCGAAAATAAGATCAATCTTGGTGACCATGATGTAAACCGGAAACTTGGCACCCAGACAACGCATCATCTCATCGATGCGTGTTCTTATATTCAATCCGTATTGACTGATCCAGTCGCTGCTGGCTGTCTTAAGGCGTTCTGCGGAGATCGTCACAACGATCCCATTCAGTGGTTCCTTGCTCCGATACTTGGTCAGCAAAGCACAGAAAAGCTCCCACTCGGCTTTATCCTGGGGTGAATTCAGAGGTGCGACATACCTGCCAGTCGGGTCGAGGATGATGGCTTTTTCAAAAAACCACCAGTCGCAGTGACTGGTTGGCACAATTTCCCCGCATGATCCTGCTTCCGACAGAATCGCGGTGAGTCGGGAGCTTTTCGCCATGCTGCTCTTGCCTGATCCTGACTCTCCAAACAGCATGTACCAGGGAAGTGCATAAACTGGATCGCCATGCTGATTTAGACTGGATGCCCGAATCAGCGCAATTGCTTTATCCCATCGTTGCTGGAGACGTTTCAGTCTTCTATCTGTTTGTACCGGAGCAGCATTGATTGAAGCCTGATCCTGATCAATCACTCGCTTGACGAACTGCCGTTCCCGCCGCCTCTGAAGATAACGTCTAAGTGTCAGAATGACTAACAGGAGAGTTGCCGTGACGGCCATTGCCGCGAATGCAATCCAGGCAGGTTGCCCCTGTTTTAAGGCTAAGTAATAAGTTGTCGCTCCGACTGCTGAAATCAGCAGGACGAAAAAAATGATCTTAAATGCAATGAGCAGAAAAGTTTTCACGTTTGATTAAGCCAGTCAGGCAGCATGAGGTTAAGGTCATGCTGGTAAAAGTAATAAATCAGAATAAAGATGAAAAGTGATGTGATCTGGAAAATGATAATTTTTCGAGACCAGATTCGGCTGCGCGGCAGGTTTTTTTTGATTGACTCTTTTTCATCTAATGTAAGTATCTGGTTGACAGTTAGCTGATGATGACAGACAGCGATGGTTTGAGAAATGATTGTTTGTAGTATTTTCTGGTTTTCTTCGCTGTGATACTGACCTTTGAATCCCATCAACAGACACACTAGAAAAACTTCAAGCAGTTGTTTTTTTTCATTTTTTTCTTCATTTTTAGAAATGACTTTTTCATTCAAAGCATCATTTAGACGAACATAGAATTCCTCTCCAGCATTGAATGTGTTGTAGTAACGTCTTTGTAGAGAACATGGTGCCCAGCGTATTGCTCCCTCCCAATCTGAGTTGAAGATTGTTTCATCGACCCAGGCAAAGACGGCAAAACGTGCCGAATCAAAATACCGATCATTGGATCGCCCATGTTTTTTAAATGAATTGATTTTCAGGATGATGTGAGTAAAATCATCTTCTGCCATTTCAACACTGACATTTTCGTGACGTTGGCTACTAGTCAGGTATGAGGTAAAGGCAATCAACTCCAGGAAACAGTCAAGCAGACTCATCCTGTTTACCTCTTGAGTACAACGAGTTGAGCATTCATTGTTTCAGGAGCCTGATCCCAGTACATAGCGATTGAACCACTTTTTACGACATCATCCCAGAGTAAATGATTGGTGTCGATGCGAAAATAGAGTGCATTCTTCTGTCGTGGCACTCCGGGAGGTGATCCTTCATCACGAATCAAACGTAGTCCAGGCAATGCCCTTGCAAGAAGCGCGGTCAGACGACTTTCCGCGCCGATTTTAGCCTGGCTCATGATAGATTGTTCAATGAGTTCAAGATCACTGTCACTTCTAATGATGATCCAATATCTTTCGTTTCGCCCAAGGAATGGCGCTGGAATATCGGCTTTATAATGCCCTTCGATGAGGACAAATGCTGTCATGTAATCGGGGCCAATATAAAGGCTGTCGAGAATGCCAAAGATCTGTTCGCGCATTGCGTCAAAACAGTCCCAGAGTCGCTCATGGTCATAGGCCGGAACAATGGTTGCGCCTGCCGGATCCTGTCCCAGTGCATTAATTGAAAGATCGAAGCAGGACAGTTCAGCCAAAATCTCAAAAAGTACGCCATAGACCATCCAGGGATGGCTTTGCGGCGATTCTGCGATATGCCGTAGCAGGGCAGTAGCGCGATTAAGTGATCGCATGGTCAGAAAAAGCGTGATATAGGTTGTGTCATGCGCATCAACGCCCGATTTTCTAGGATTCTTGAATTCGGAAAGCTGCTGGCAGCGTTGAATAACCCGTGACTTGACCTCCTCGACGATACCTGCAAGACACTTTGAGCTGTTGAGACTCAGGCATGGAGGCACATAGCGATCTGACAGGCCAATCCGGTCACAATCTTGAACCAGACGCGCCACTTGGACGAGATGAAAATCAGCGAGCTGTTTGATTTCCGGTTCAAAAAATATCTGAAGGACATAGGTGAGCCGCCTGACCCGTGCCTCTGAGCCATCACCATAGTCATCTTTGATTGCTTCGGGATTGAGCGGACTGCAGTACATGGTTCGTGCCGAGTTCCCGTCTGGCAGTTCTTCTGGTTCTGTGACGTTTTGCCCGTTGTGATCCCATCGCTTGAGTCCGCAATAGACATTCAGAGGCTTTTCTGAATCCGTCCAAATATCCCTGAAACTTTTGGAAGAGAGAATAGCGTTCTCTGGAAACGCGGTTAGGATCGCACCCGGAAAGACGAGACGAGCGGAGTGAACCCGAAAAATTTTCTCCGTCAGTGCGCTTTCATCAACGTCGAGATTCTGCAATCCCCAAAAATGCGGGAGTGAATAGGCGATCAGCGTTTTAAGCTGATGTTGATGGAACTGGTCTGTCGCCTGAAAATGCTGCGGTTGCAGAAAGAGTCCCTGGTGCCAGAAAACTGGCTTATCACTGGGCATCAGCAGCTCCTTCGATGCGTTGGATGCTCTGGGTGTCGAGATAGATGTTCAGTGTCAGTTGGCCTGCCCAGTACATGGTTTTTTTTCGGAACATCATGCCATGTTTAGCCTGTGCAATGGGAATTTGATAGGCTTTTGAAGCATTTGCTGGAGACAGGTCGGCGTATCCGGCAACGATGCCGATATGCTGCGCACCTTCCAGCCGATCCATGACAACAGACTGATTCTGCCCGGGCTGTATGAAAAGTCGCTGAAATCCGACGGCGCTCGGATCGAAGGCATTGCATTCAAGCAATTTCTCAAGGCCATCGCTAGTCTGGTTGATCTGCAAGAATTTATTCTGATCGTTGAGCTGATAGATGCAGATCATCAGGCTATGCTGATAATCCTGATAAGAATTGAGATTTTTATTGGAATAAATATTCAAGGTGATGGCTTTTGGCTCAAATGTCCATTTGACATCCTGTGGCTGGTTTGCCGTGATTGGTGCGGATGATGGAAGTGTACTGGCATCTGGCTGAAGCGGTGGATCAGGCGGCGGTTTGGGCTTTTTACTGGCACAACCGGCAAGCCAGAAAATGATCAACAGGCAAGTAAGACTAGAAAATAATATTCGGGAGATATAACCATTCATCACGTTGCTTTGACCTATGGTCTACAGGACATGTGATTAAGGGTGTCTATGCTTGACGCTGCAAATTATGTACAGATTGAACTGAAGTCCGCGAATATTTTAACACCTAAACCCCGCTTAGAGCTGAATGCGTAATTTCTCTGAACCGCCCCGGGTTTCCCGGAGGCTGTTTGCTGTGAATCACGCCGCCATGGCAGACTCGGTAAGATTAACCCAAGTTGCCACCTTGATGGATCGGCGTCCATCGGAGTAAAGTGGATCCCATGTCCAGGACAGTTTTTCCCCGAATTTAAGTGGTGCTGCCGCCCTCAATCGC
>CAIUAY010000198.1 GCA_903897335.1 uncultured Chromatium sp.
CGTCGACCGCGATCACAATGGCGCTCGCGGGATCTTCCTGCGAGCCTTGGGAGATACACCCTCGCTCAGAAATGAGTGTGCATCTGTTGGCGCTTGTGAGCAAACGTTATCATAAAAGTATCGGTTTGGATAAGTTTATATCAACCGGTTTGATCAAGAATGCAGGCACAACTGAAGGAACGGGAGACCAAATGAAATTACGAGATGACGAACGACGGGATTTCATGCGTCTGGCGACCGTTGCGGAGGCGGGCATCACCCGACTGGCAACCGGTCAGGCGCTATCGGCTCAACTGATTAACCTGAGCGCATCAGGCTGTGCATTTCTGACTGAAATCCCGATCAAGCCGGATGAGTCAGTCGAGTTCGTGGTTCAGGGCGCCAGCGAGCGAATTCGTCCGCTGAAGCGTATGGCGCGGGTGGTGCGGCTGACCCATGCTGACGCGCAGTATCTGGTGGCGGTCGAGTTTCTGACTGACACGGACTGAGATGGCCTAAGGTTTGGCGTCTGTCCAATCGGTCGGAAGCGGCCTGAAGCCACGAATGGATCAAGAACCAGGCGTCCTGGCGTCATCAATCAGCGAATCAACCATGCAGCGGTTTTATTTCAATCTGGCCATCGCGCCATCTGAATATCTGCGTTACTACCAGGGTGCGGCGGCGCGGGTGCTAGTTCGCGCCCAGGATGGTCGCAGTCTCTCGATCCCGGCATTGAATCTGCGGCGTTTTGTCACGGCGAATGGCGTACAGGGGCGCTTTTGCCTCACTGTCGACGAGAATAACCGCATGATCTCGCTGGAGCGTCAGTCAGCATCATTTTGACGCTGTTAAAGATGGTGGCGCATCAGCCGATAGAATGTGTGTCCACGTTTTCTTTTGGAGCCTGCCGTGACCACCATCCAGTCCTATGCCGCATCCCAATCACAGCTTCATTCGCTGAAAACAACCTACAGCCAGGGTACGGGGCAAGGCGTTAAAAACCTGCATGACCCCGCCCAGGCGCTCGCCAGCCTTCAGGATGCCGCGCTCAATTCTCTGGCGCGTGAGATGCCCGGCATGGATGCCAGCGCACTGAAAAAGCTCGATGCCAGCGACTATACCCCAGACAAGATCGCTGACCGCATCAGTCAGTTCGTCTCGGCCGGGCTGAACAATGCCCGTGCCCAAGGCAAATCCGAAGCGGAGGTGCAGGCGCTCTATGACAGCGCCGTCAAAGGTGTTGAGAAAGGATTCAAAGAGGCCAAGGAGATTCTCAAGAGTCTGGATCTGCTGAACGGGAACATTGGTGATCAGGTCAAGGCCACTGAGGATGCCACTTTTTCCGCGTTGGGAAAACTGTCGCCAGCCAGTCAGAACCAATCCGTCAGCGGGGGTGGCACGGTCAATCTGGCGGCTGCGCAACGCTATCAACTGGCTGAGGACATGCAGTTGAGCCTGAAAACCCGGGATGGCGATACCGTCAAGATCAGTTTCAGTCATAGCCTTGATGCGCAGGCCAGTATTGCATCATCCGCCGATGGGAAAGGGAATCAGTCATCCGTGATGGACGTGAGCCGCAGCGAGAGCAGCGGTTATCAGTTCAGTGTTGAAGGTGATCTGAGCGCCGATGAGATCGACGCCATTCAGAACCTGGTACGCGATGTCAGCCAGGTCGCCAATAATTTTTATGGCGGCGACGTGCAGAAGGCGTTCGATCAGGCGCCGAATATCGCATTCGATCAGACCCAGTTAGCGTCCATGAATCTGCGCATGAGCCGCAGCGAACAGTCGAGCGCGGTTCAGCAATATCAGCAGACCCAGCAGCTCGATAATCCATCACAGGCGCAAGCCGGTCTGCGGTTGGGGCATCTAGCCAATCAGCTGAGTGACAGCGCCCAGAATCCGGCGCTCGCGTTTCTCGATCAGGCGCGAGAGGCAGTCAGCCAGATCATGAAAGGGCTAGTCGAGCAGGATCGCCGTTATCAGGAAGCGTCACCTGATCAGCAGTCACTCTATCAAAGCAACTTGGATCGGTTGCTGGGTTCGACGCAGGCATTGCCATCAGGCAGCAATTGAGTTGCCGTCAACTTGTCTCAAAGTGGTGCCGCGTGTAGCATCCGCACAGGTCACAGGGTTTTGATGATTCCTTTCCGGGGGCGGGCATGATGCCTGCTCTGTGCGATACGCGAGGTTCCAGGTGGCGAACAGCCAGCAATCCGATCACGGTTCCGAGGTTCCGCCGCGACCCTGGAAGACCTTCCTCCTCAGCCTTTTTGCCAGCACGTCACTGGTCGCCATGACGCCGCATTCATGGGTGGCCTGGTCACTGGCGCTGCTGGTCATCCTGCTGGCCGTTCTAGTTGAATATCATCAGTGGCAAACGGTCGCGTCGCTCCTGTCGGCTTCCCGTCAGGACATTCAGCACGGACTCGATGACAGGTCATCGCAGCTCGATACCTGGACACGCGCCTTCGAGCGTCTTGGCATCGAGCTGTTTCCCATCTTCGTGCGGCATATCGAACATTCCCGCCGTCTCGCCGAAGACAGCATCACGCATCTGTCACAGACCTTCAGTGATCTGGTTCTTGATTTGGAGCAGGTGATTGCGGCTTCGCAGAGCGGGGGCGGACAGAGTCTTTCCATCGTGCGCCAGTTTGATGAAAGCCAAGGCACGCTGACTGAGGTCGTCAGCGATTTCGAGCATATCCTGCATCGTGAGGTGGAGGTTGCCGAGCAGGTTAAACGTCTGGCTGGTTTTGGCAGCGAGATGCAGCAGATGGCTCAGGGCGTGCGCGCCGTTGCCGAGCAGATCAATCTGCTGGCGCTGAATGCCGCAATCGAAGCGGCGCGTGCTGGCGAACAGGGGCGCGGTTTCGCAGTGGTGGCTGACGAAGTGCGCAAGCTGGCTGGGACATCAGCCGAGACCGGCACACGGATCAGCGCCAAGGTCGAGGAACTGGCTCGCTCGCTGGCGCAGACCCAGGCACTGGTGCAAAACTCCATGCAAAGCGCAGACGGGCTTGTGAAAGCGTCTGAGCAAAAGGTCGGCGCAGTGATGTCGCGCCTGCGCCAAACCACCGAAACGCTCAATGCGGATGCGGAACGTCTGCGGCAGCTTGGCGGGACGATTCGCGAACAGATCGGCGGCGCACTGGTCGATCTCCAGTTTCAGGATCGCACGAGCCAGGTGCTGGGGCATGTCTGCGAAGGACTTGAGAATCTGAGTGAACGGCTGCGGCTGTGTTCGCGGCACGACATGACGCAGCAACAGCAGGACATCCTTGAGATCGATAGTCTGCTGGCCAAGATGTTGGCATCCTACAGCACGGTCGAGGAACTTAATCTGCATCATGCTGGCGGGGCGGCAACGTCGCGGGCGGCGAGTTCCGAGCTGACATTTTTCTAAATGCACGGAGTCAGGAATGGCGAAGACCATCATGGTGGTTGACGATTCAGCATCGCTGCGCAACGTCGTTGGCATTGCGCTCAAGGGTGCGGGCTATGACGTGATCGAGGCATCCGATGGCCGCGATGCACTGGCAAAACTGAACGGACAGAAGGTTCACCTGATCGTCAGCGATGTCAACATGCCAAACATGGACGGCATCACGCTGGTGCAGGAACTGAAAAAGCTCCCAAATTACAAATTTACCCCGATCATGATGCTCACCACGGAGAGCCAGCCCGAAAAAAAGCAGGCGGCACGGGACGCGGGCGCCAAGGCATGGCTGCTTAAACCCTTTCAGCCTCCGATGCTGCTCGATGCCGTGTCGAAGTTAGTGCTTCCCTAAGTCTCTGATCACGCTACCGAGACCATCGACTAATGAATACTGGCAACAGAAAACCGGTTTCGGGTTCACGGCTTGCTCTTGAAGGTGATCTGACGATCTATACCGCTGCCGCAACCTTAGCGACACTCCAGAAACATCTTCAGGATTGTGATCGGTGCGAGCTGGATCTGTCTGGTGTCTCAGAGATTGATAGTGCAGGGCTGCAGCTCTTGTTGTGGGCGGCGCGTCAGGCGGCTGACAAGGGCGAGCGTCTGCGGTTGGTGGCACCCAGCGATGCCGTCACGGAAGTGATCGCGCTGTTACAGCTTGGCGCTCGCTTCGATGGCCAGGGCAATACAGCGGAGACGGGTGATCTGACATGAACCTTGACAGCGCCCGCCAGGCTTTTGTGCAGGAAGTTGCAGAACTGCTCCAGTCGATGGAAGCAGCGCTGCTGTCTCTGGAGGACAACCCGCAGGATCCCGAACCACTGAATGATGTGTTTCGCGCCATGCATACCATCAAGGGCACCGGTGGCGTCTTTGGCTATAACTCGGTGGTCGATTTTACCCATGTCGTCGAAAGTCTGATGGATCAGGTGCGTTCGGGTCAGGTTCTCATGACCAAACCACTTATCGAAACGCTACTGGCCTGTCGTGATCATACTGCCCGCCTGATCGAATTTATCGCATCGGATGTGACAGGCGAGGCGCCGCTGGATGCCGAGTTGCAGCGGACTGGCGATGAACTGCTGGCGCGTCTTGGACAGATGCCAGAGTCGGTAGCCGAGCATTCAGAGATGGCTCCCGCCGTGCTGGAAGAGATGAAATATCTGCCGGTTGCCAGCAACCTCTGGATGATCAGCCTCGAATTCAGACCCGATGCGTTCCGCAACGGCATGGATCCGCTGTCGTTTCTACGTTATCTGGGATCACTGGGCGATCTGGTGCATGTCACCACGCTGTTCCCCGTTCATCTGGAAGATAACGATCACTTTGATCCAGAAAGCTGTTATCTGAGCTTTGGCATCGCCTTCCGCAGCGATGCCGATAAACCGACGATTGCCGGAGTTTTCGAGTTTGCCGACGAGGATTGCGAGATCCGCATCCTGGAGCCAGATTCGGCGCATGGACGCTATCTTGAACTGCTGGAAGCAATTCCTGCGCGGCAGATTGGCGCGATTGGCGAGCTTTTAGTGCGGATCGGCGCGTTGACCCAGCATGAACTGGATCGCGCCCTCACGATTCAAGAGGCCGCCAAACAGAGCGCGTCAGATCACGCCGAGCGAGCGGTTCCGCGTCGACTGGGCGAGATCCTGGTCGAGCAAGGCTCGATCAAACCGGGGGTCATCGAGCAAGCAGTCAAAGCGCAAGAAACGGCTCATGCCAAACGGCAGGAAGAGACGCAGATCATTCGCGTTGACGCCCAGCGTCTGGGACACCTGATTGATCTGGTC
>CAIUAY010000199.1 GCA_903897335.1 uncultured Chromatium sp.
CGTCGTCGGCAGTAAGCGCTTGGTCGTCCTCAGCTCATCGCGGAGTGTGCGCAGCGCCTCGCGGGCCTGGAACAAAGGATAGCTCCTTTTCGGGATATAATCCCACGGGACGGAACAGATATGCTTTACCCGATCAAATGCGTGATCCTTCATGTGGTCATCTTTCTCCTCGCGAATTTCAATATCCTGTTTCAAGCAAAAATCGCCTAAAAATTTCCGCAAAGAGCTGCGAACCCTGCGGTAAGACTGAATAATCGCATTCAGCCATAAAGGCACCATCAATCAGGCTGTCGCCGATGCCGATGGTCAGAAGTTCCTCCCCTTCGCTACGCAGTCGCTCAATCAGATAACGCACCGCCTGTTCTTTGCCGAGTGTGCGCGGCAGGACGGCGAGATTGTTGCCGTTGCGATGCAGACGATAGCCATCATGGTCGTTGATCCAGGGCTGGATGAGACGTTGCTGTAACTGATCGAGATCGCCGCTGAGGTCGTGCTGAAATTTGGCAACCAGATAAAAAGGATGCCCGCTGTCTTCGATGATCCGTATCCGTAGCGCCAGATGTTCACGCTCGCTGAAATCACGGGCGACAGTCAGCAGAGATTCGAGATCTGGAATTGCTGCCTGGAGCAGTGGTTCCATCCGCTGTTGCCAGTCGGCATCCAGTGTGCCGTCAGGCATCAGAATGACGCCACCGTAATTGATGATGCTGAAGCTCTGAAAGGGCAGATGCACTCGGCTCAGTGCATCGCGATCACGCGCCGTGGTGGGAATCAGGGTCGCATTGACCGCCAAAAGCTGCCACAGCGCCTGCTGTTTGGGGGTCATGAATGAATGCGTCTGGCCGTCACGCAGATAGGCGGCGGCGTACAGGTCTTGCTCAACCGGACATTTTTTCAGGCTCTGAAACAGCGTGTCGTCCAGATCGAGAAAGACCAGGGCGCGCACCGTAACGCTCAGGCGAGTTCAAAGTCCGCTGGATTCAACCCCAGTTCCATGGCGATCCGGCGGGCAATGCGATGCTCGCTTTCGTCAAAGTTGCCGTCAGCGGCGGCGATGGCGATGATCAGACGCATGATCAGACGCGACGCGGCATCGTTGCCCTTCATTTTGTGGATCGATTCATAGGCTTTGGCCTCGCCCAGATCCTTGTCAAATTCGATCTGGGTCATGGCGCTCTGAAAGGCATCGATCAACTCTTTGGTCGTGAAGACCGACAGCGCCTCATAATTTTCGATGAAGCGCACCATCTTCTGTTTTTCTTCAGAAGAGACATGACCATCGGCCATCGAGATCAGCACCGAACCGCTGATCGCGGCATTCAGAAAATCCTTGTTTTTGAACTTCATCGCCTCGTTCTTGAGTTCGGATGCCTTCTGTTTCAGGTTGCTGACAAAATCTTGGAAGCTCATGCGTGTCACCTTGGTATGGAAATGTTGAAAAAACGGTTTTTGGTCATTCAGTCCTTGCGTCCGCGCACCCAGTCCAGTCCCCAGTGGTGCGCCTTGTCAACATCGAGGTGGCTCCGGTAATAATCCACGAGTCGGGTGATCTGGACGGAGCCGCCCTGATTTTCCAACAGCGCAATGGCACACATCGGGCGGTCATTGCGGCTGGAATCGAGCTGGATCTCGATTTGTGGCTGGTCGGGGATGGTGATGGTGATGCGTGCGTTGGCCTCCGCCCAGTTTGGTGTGCCCTCATAGATGAAGGCATAGACGACGATGCGCCGGATCACATCCCAGTGTTGGCCATTGATGCGCAGATTCTCGCCTTCCGTGCGCGTACCACTGCGATCATCGGCGTCGAGCGCAATATAAGGCGGTTGGTGGAAATCGCCAAAGGCGTTGCCAAGCGCCTGAACGACGCTTTTAGAACCATCCATGAGTTCAAACAGGCAACCGAGATCCAGATCGATGCTGCTGGATCGAACGCCACCAAACAAGCCTTTTTTGACAGTTCCGCTGCGGGTCGTCCAGTTGAGATTGATCACCATCTCGCCGTGACTGGCGTTGCCCTGTTTCGCGAGCGAGACCTGATTGCCGTGTTTTTCCAGAGTGATCTTGCTGAGACTGACTGGTGGCTGAGGCGGCGGGGTATCCGCAGCAACCGTACCGCCGAAATGCTCGACAATCGCTGCCAGTCCGCCCTTAAATCCTTGTCCGAGTGCGCAGGTGCGCCACTGGCAATCTTTGCGATACATCTCCAGCAGCATTAGCGCACGTTCATCAGCGAAGTCCGCGCCAGAAAAGGCAAAACGCCCGCTTTCTTTGCCTCCATCCAGAAAGCGCACATGACCCTGTCCGATCTGTGCCATCGTCCCTGCGCCATCCAGCGCAACAGTCAGCGTCAGACGTTCGATGGAGGCCGGGAGCTTGCTAAGGTCTATGGTGAAGCCGACCTGATCGCCAGACGGCGTTTCCAGCCGCACCCCACCACAGGGCGTGGCGGGCTGATTGAAAAAGGTCATATAGCGTTCGTCAGCAAGTCTGCCCTGCGCATCGAGTCCGAAACAGGCAAAATCGAGCATGAGGCCGGGTGCATCCACCGCGATGCCCAGCGTGAATCGCTGCCCATTGGGCACCAGCTCGGTGATTCTGGTGCGTTGTCCGCGTGTGAGATTCATCAGCCGACATTCACGCCGTGTTGCAGAGCCAGTGTGCGCAAACCACCGGCATAGCCCTGACCGACGGCCTTGAACTTCCAGTCTCCGCTGTGACGATAGACCTCGCCGAATACCATCGCGGTCTCGGTTGAATAGTCTTCAGACAGATCGAAGCGCACGACCTCCTGGTTGTTGTCCCGATTCACCACGCGCACAAAGGCGTTGGCAACCTGCCCGAAATTCTGCCTGCGGGCATCGGCGTCGTGAATGGTGACGACGATCACCAGGCGCTGGATTTCGGCGGGAACCTTCGACAGCGTGACGTGAATCGATTCATCATCGCCATCGCCCTCGCCAGTGAGGTTGTCGCCGGTATGTTCGACCGACCCTTCCGGCGAGGTCTTCTGGTTATAGAAGATAAAAAAGGCGTCACTCGGCACCTTGCCGTCTTCCTTGACCATGAACAGACTGGCATCGAGATCAAACGCCTGTCCATCGGTGGCGCGGGCGTCCCAGCCCAGCCCAATCAGGACATTCTCAAGGTTGGGTGCTTCTTTGCTGAGGTTGACGTTGCCGCCTTTATTCAGACTGATGGCCATTGAATCCTCCGGTCGGGACAAGATGAGTTGAATGAACACGCTTTACGATGAGGGTCGATCATGGCCGCAACCGGACGCACTGATCAAATCGGATAATGATAGGTCAGAGCGTTCGTGCCCAGATGCCTTAGCAGATCGTCGAGACTGTCTCGCGGTGTTTCATGACAGACGATGATGCGTGCAAAGTCGTCTGGATCGACGTTATACAGATAGTTGCGAATGCCTTCTCCGTAATTGTCGGCAAAAATCAGCCGTTGTCCAATGCCCGCACCAGTCAAAATCGGCGAGCGCGTGGTGGATTGCACCACCACATCGAAGCCGCGATCCTCCAGCGCCAGTCCGACCCGAAAGGCCGTGTGCATCAATTCGCCGGTGCCCAGTACCAGCACCGAAGCACCCGTTAACAGACCGTCGGCCAGACTGATCAGGTCAGCAGCGGGGATTTCAAGTGCCTGGCTGATCCCAAAACGCCCGAGATGTTCGGCAATCTGGCCGGGTTCGCGCTGATTGGCACCGACGGCGGCGGGGATAGTTGCGTGTTCCCCGGCGTGGCTGGGTTGAAATGAAAAATCGGCATGGAGTGCCGTAACACAGTTCACCGGCAGTCCAGTCTGTGCGCTGAACTGAGCAGATCCGGTCAATCCGCTAAAGTTGGTGATGGAGACCATATGCACACGTTCCAGTCGTGGATTGTGTGCACGATACGCGGCGACCAGATTGCAGAGCGTCGTGCCGGTACTGATCTCGTCGTCCACCACGATGAGTTCAGTCGCGGTGTGAAACAGATCCAAATGATCCGGCACAACGGGTTCGTAGAGCAGTTGATCGGGTGCGTGACAGTGTGGTTCCTGAAATTCCAGATACCGGCGTCCGGGGATGCGATAGCGGGTGGAATGCAGAAACAACCCCTGCGTCCCAGGATGCTGTCTCAGTGCAGACTCAAAAACGCCCTGCCCAAGTCCGGTCGCCGTTTCAGCCATCGCAATCACGACCCAGCGATCCGATGACAGAATCAGCCGGGATGCCAGATGGTCATGAATCTGGCGCATCCGGAACGGACGCGATGGCCAGTGTTTGCCCAATACCTTGCTGAGAAAGAGAAAGCCGCGTTTGCGATTGTTGCGGGCGCCAAAGGCGCAGAGTTCATCTAGCGCAAAGGCCGCCTCACGCACCACAATCCGCAATGTGCCAGTTGCCAGTTCAATCTGACAGGTTTCTCGGTGGCGCGAGTCGCTCAACATGCCGCTCCAGTCTGGAGATAACACGTCTGTTCCAGTACCCGTAAACCTGTCTTGATGTCTGGTCGTTGGTCGGAAAATCCGTGGATCAGGCCATGCAGCGCAAGATAGGGTAGATTGATGCCAATCGCTCCCGCATAGCCAATGCCGCCCGAAAAGCGCGGATTAATCTCCAGCAGACGCAGTCCATGCCGACCCTCGCGGAACTGCACGTTGAACAGTCCGCGCAGTCCAAAGGCCGCGATCAGTTCATCAAGGGTCTGGGTGATCGCCGGAATCTCGACGATCTGCTGGCCATAGGCACCGGGCAGTGGTTTCTGACGCTGGACGGCTGCGATCAGTCGCTGACCGTCGCCGACACAGTCGACGCTGTATTCAGCGCCGCCTAAAAATTCCATCAGCAGCAAGGTGTCAAAACGCCCAGCCTCACTGAGCAGGTGTCGCAGTGTCGCCAGCGGTATCGCATAGAGCGCATTTTGAAGCAGGATTTCCAGCCCGCTGCGCTGCTCATCAATGACCCGAAAGCCTGCGCCATTGACGCCCACCGCTGGTTTAATGCAAAGCACGTCATGGCTGGCGCGAAGCTGTGCATAAGCGGCCTCGAAGTCAGCGGCGCGACGGCACTCCAGATAAACCGGTGGGGGAATCGACAGCAACTGTGTCTGAGCGTAAAAACGCGCCTTATCCATGAGGACGGCGAGCGGTTCTGTCTGAGCCGGAATCAGCAGTTGCACACCCTGTTCGGCAAAGCATTCCTGATGCGCGGCCAGCAACTGAATTCCCTTGCCCGGCCAGAAGCCATCGATCTGGTGTTGCCGACAGACCTCAAGACAGAATTCGAGATAGGCATCATCATCGAGCCCGGTGGGTTCCAGTAGCCACTCGTGCGCGGCACAGAAGCCGGGGAACCCCGGCTGGCTGTGCGAGCAGAGCAGATGGAATTCGCCAGATGTGTCGCCCTCACGGATGAGATCAAAGACGGTACGCACATTGGAGAAGGTTCGGTTGAACCAGATGCGGATCATCAGGCGTGCCGCCTGGATTGACGGATCAGAGATGCGGCAGAATCTGTGGCAACAGCTCCTGTGCCAGTCGGCCTCTGCCAACCTCGCCGATGGCATGCATTTTCCATTCGCCGCCGTGACGGTAGACCTTGGCCATGATCATTGCCGAATGCGTCCCCTGACAGCTCAGGTCATAACGTGCGATCTCGCTCTGATTGGCGCCGTTGAGGATGCGGCAATAGGCGTTCTCGACCCTGGAGAAATCCTGTCCGGTGAAATTGTTGACAGTAAACACCAGGCTTTTGACAGTAGCCGGAACCGCCGTCAGATTGACCTGAATCTGCTCGTCGTCGCCTGCGCCCTCGCCGGTGCGGTTGTCACCGGAATGCTGGATGCTACCGTCCTGGCTGCGCAACTGACGAAACCACACGGTATCGAGCAGATTCCCTGATTCGTCGAACAGCAGGCAGGAGGCATCGAGATCGATGCTCTCTCTGCCGCCGCCAAAGAGTCCGCCGAGCATTCCGCCTTTGCTTTTTGCCGCATCCCATCCCAGCCCCATCACAATGCGGATTAGGCCACCACCGGCCTCTTTTTCCAGGGAGATCTTTTGTCCTTTTTGTAGACTGATGCCCATCTTTAAGAGTCCTCTGTTGCGATTAATGCCCGTTTACTCAGGCGGTTTCAGGAAGATTGCGTACGAAACAGATCGCGGTTGCGCGAGCAAACGACGACCTTGCCCTGACCCCGGAAGCGGATCACTAGACCTTCGCCGGAGGTGACTGAATTGACGATGCTTCCAAAAAAGCCGCTGCCAGTCTGGGGCATCCCGATTTCAAAGTGCAGATTCGATGACCAGGCGACGGCATGGTTGTTATCGATCACGGTCTCGCGATCAGACGCGATATCAAGCGTAAACAGTGAGCCAAACCCGGATACGGCCAGTTTGCCGCGCCCGCTGGCCTCCATGATGACAAATCCGCCGGTGCCACCGAAGAACCCGCCGCCGATGCTGTTCATCCGCGCCTTCACCTCGACTGTCGATTCAGCGGCCAGAAAGCTGCCGTCCGACAGCGTATAGGGATTGCCCGGCATCACGTCCAACACGTCGACGGCACCGGGCAGCGCCGGTGACAGCAGACAGTCACCGTTACCGCTGACCGCCTCAATCTCCTGCTGAAACAGGGATTCATCGGTCGCCATGCGGCGCAGCAGGGCGCGCCCCAGACCGCCGCGCAACTGGCCTTTGATTTGCAGGGCAGACTCCATCATGACCATCGCGCCCGATTCACAAAAGATCTTTTCGCCCCTGCGCAGACTCACATGCAGAAAAGGATCGTTATCTCCGGTGACGGTAAACACTGGCATGGTCTGTCGTCCTCTTCTTCAGCGTGCAGCCGCCAGCTCTCAGTGATCTGGCGACTACAAGCGGATCAGCCCACGTTCACACCATGATCTTTCGCCAGCGCATTGAGTCCACCAGCGAAGCCCTGACCGACCGCCTTGAATTTCCACTCCGCGCCGTTGCGATAGACCTCGCCAAAGACCATTGCAGTCTCGGTAGAATAATCTTCCGACAGATCGAAACGCGCCAGCTCGGTGCTGCTGTCCTTATTTATCACGCGCATGAACGCATTGCGCACCATCCCGAAGTTCTGGTTGCGACTCTCGGCTTCGTGAATGGTCACGGCAAACACGATGCGCTGAATCTGCGCGTCGACGCCCGACAGCTTGATCGAGACCGTTTCGTCGTCGCCTTCGCCGGCACCAGTGGTGTTGTCGCCGGAGTGAATCACCGCGCCATCGGGCGAGGTTTTCTGGTTGTAAAAGATAAAGTGTGCATCCGACAGCACCTTGCCGCTCTCGCCGACCAGAAACACGCTGGCATCGAGATCGAAGGCCGAGCCATCGGTCGAACGTGCATCCCAGCCCAAACCAATCAGCGCATTGATTAAGCCAGGATCGGTCTTGGTCAGGCTGACGTTGCCGCCTTTCTGCAAACTGATTGCCATATGATTCTCCTCTGATAACAGCAAAGTGATGAGGTGCGCGACGCATCCTAGTTTAGTCGAGTCGCTGCCTCGATGGTACCAACACGCGCTTTGAACGGTCTTCGGGCAAGAACCGCATGGCCGTCAGGCATGATAGAATTGCCATGTTTCCAGAACATGCAGAACGTCGCCCCTTGTTCAGGGTCACGCAGTACGCTCACATTCGGTTTATCACGCCCATGCCAGATTTTGCCCGAGAAGTTATCCCGATCAATCTCGAAGACGAGATGCGTCAGTCCTATCTCGATTACGCTATGAGCGTGATCGTCGGGCGGGCGCTGCCGGATGTCCGGGATGGACTGAAACCCGTGCATCGCCGGGTGCTATTTTCCATGCACGAGCAGGGCAATGTCTGGAACCGCGCCTATCGCAAATCGGCCCGCGTGGTTGGCGATGTTATGGGTAAATATCACCCACATGGCGATTCAGCGATCTACGACACCATGGTGCGCATGGCGCAGCCCTTCTCGCTGCGCTATCTGCTGGTCGATGGGCAGGGCAATTTTGGTTGCTTTACCAGCGATACCGCCATCAAGCTCGCTGACGGTACCGAGAAAACCTTCGCCGAGTTAGCTGAGTTGCCACCCGACGCAATTTTTTATGTCTATGCGGTGGATAAGCGCGGCAAAATCGTGATTGCCGAAGGTCGTCATGCGCGCATGACCCGCCCCAACACCGTGTTGCTGGAACTCATTCTGGACACTGGCGAGACCGTCCGATGCACCCCTGATCATCGTTTCATGCTGCGCGACGGCTCCTATAAGGAAGCGCAAGACCTGACACCGGATGACAGTCTGATGCCGGGGGTTTTTGATACCGCTCCCGTCAAGCCCGGATTGAATGACTCTCTGCGGGTTCTTCAGCCTAATCTTGGGCAACTCACGGCTGGAAGACACTACAACCATCGCGTCGTCAGTCAACGTCTGCTTGCTGAGTGCGCAGACACCTACGATATTACCGTTGATCATCATCACAATTTCCTGCTGGCCTGTGGCGTCTTTGTACATAATTCTGTCGATGGCGATCCACCAGCGGCCATGCGTTATACCGAAGTGCGGATGACCCGCATCGCCGATGCGCTGCTCGACGATCTCGACAAGGAAACGGTCGATTTCATCCCGAACTATGACAACACCGAGCATGAACCCACGGTGCTGCCGGCGCGTTTTCCGAATCTGCTGGTCAACGGCTCGTCCGGGATCGCGGTCGGCATGGCGACCAATATCCCGCCGCACAATCTGCGCGAAGTCATCGATGCCTGTCTGGCGCTGATCGAGAATCCGCTGACCACGATTGAAGAAATCATGGAGATCGTGCCGGGGCCGGATTTCCCGACGGCAGCGCTGATTAATGGTATCCGTGGCATCCGCGACGCCTATCGCACTGGACGCGGGCGCTGCGTAATGCGGGCGCGTACCCTCACCGAGGTGCAGAAGCGCAGTGGGCGCGAGGCCATTGTCGTCACCGAACTGCCTTATCAGGTCAACAAGGCGCGACTGCTGGAGCGTATTGCCGAGCTGGTCAAGGAAAAGAAGATTGAAGGTATCGCCCAGGACGGGATGCGCGATGAGTCCGACAAGGACGGGATGCGCATTGTCATCGAACTCAAACGCGACGCCCATGCTGAGGTCTTGCTCAACAACCTTTATCAGCACACTCAGATGCAGCAGGTGTTTGGCATCAATATGGTGGCGCTGGTCGATGGTCAACCGCTAACGCTGAATCTCAAACAGATCCTGGAGTCATTTCTGCGTCACCGGCGTGACGTGGTGACGCGCCGCACGCTCTTTGAACTGCGCAAGGCGCGTGAACGGGCGCATGTGTTGGAAGGCTATGCGATCGCGCTGGCCAATATCGATGCAGTGATTGCCACCATCAAAGCGGCTGCAAGTCCAACCGAGGCGCGCGAGCGGTTGACTGAACACGCTTGGTCGCCGGGTGCGGTCACGGCGATGCTGGCGCGAGCCGGGGCAGAGCAGACCCGCCCGGAGAGCCTAGAACCTGAATTCGGTTTGACTGACGCCGGTTATCGACTGAGCGAACGTCAGGCTAAGGCGATCCTTGATCTGCAACTGCATCGTCTGACCGGGCTGGAGCAGGACAAAATTCTCAAGGAGTTCGAGGAGATTCTGGAACGGATCGCCGCGCTGCTGCTGATTCTTTCTGATCCTGACCGTTTGATGGAGGTCATCCGCGAAGAACTCGTCGCCATCCGCGATCAGTTTGGCGATGCCCGGCGCACCGAGATCCAGGTCGATCATACCGATCTGACCCTGGAAGACCTGATCAATCCTGAAGACGTGGTGGTGACGCTCTCGCATCAGGGCTATGTCAAGGCGCAGCCGATCAGTGATTATCAGGCTCAAAAGCGTGGTGGCAAGGGCAAGAGCGCGACTTCGTTCCGCGAAGAGGATTTCATCGACCGGATTTTTGTCGCCAATTCGCTTGATACCGTGCTGTGTTTCTCCAGTCGCGGTCGGGTTTACTGGCTGAAAGTCTACGAACTGCCGCAGGCCGGACGCAGCGCGCGCGGTCGACCGATGGTGAATCTTCTGCCGCTGGAACCAGGCGAGCGCATCAACGCATTGTTGCCGGTGCGCCAGTACGAAGAAGGTTACTGCGTGTTCATGGCGACCAGTGCTGGCACGGTAAAAAAGACTCCGTTGACCGATTTTTCGCGCCCGCTGTCACGCGGCATCATCGCAATTGATCTGCGCGATGACGAGGTGCTGGTTGGAGTCGCCATTACCGATGGCAAGCAGGATCTAATGCTCTTTACCTCAGCCGGTAAGGCGGTGCGCTTCTCCGAGGAGCATGTGCGCGTCATGGGGCGCACGGCGCATGGCGTGCGCGGTGTCCGTCTGCAGGACGGGCAGCAGGTCATCTCGCTGGTCGTGCCGGAGCCTGGAACCATTCTCAGTGTCACTGAAAACGGCTATGGCAAACGCACCCGGGTTGAAGACTTCCCCACCAAGGGACGTGGCACCAAGGGCGTGATCGGCATCAGCACCTCCGAGCGCAATGGCGCTCAGGTCGGCGCGGTGCTGGTGCGTCCCGGTGACGAGATCATGCTGATCACCGAAGGCGGCACCCTGATCCGCACCGGCGTCGATCAGATCCCGGTGGTCGGTCGCAATGCACAGGGCGTGAAGCTGATCAATCTCGGCGAAGGCGAGCGTCTGGTTTATGTCGAGCGGATCGTGGCGCTGGAGGGCGAGCAGGAGGACGGAGAAGATGTCTCTATAACGCCGCCCGACAACCCTGAGCCGGATGACTCAGACATGGCGCTCAACCCTGATGGCGATTAACCTAGAATCACAATTTTTCAATGATCAACGATAACCTGCATGGGGAATGTCAGAATGGCTCGTGTCTATAATTTCAGCGCCGGTCCGGCGATGCTGCCTGAGTCGGTGCTGTGTCAGGCTCGCGATGAAATGCTCGACTGGCAGGGCAGCGGGATGTGCGTGGCGGAAATGAGCCACCGTGGCAAGGAATACATGTCGATTGCAGCCAAAGCCGAGGCTGATCTGCGCGAGCTGCTAGGCGTTTCCGTTAATTATAAAATCTTGTTTTTACAGGGTGGCGCATCAAGCCAGTTTGCGGCAGTACCGATGAACCTGCTGCGTGGCGGCGGCAGTGCCGATTATCTGAATACCGGCTCCTGGTCGAAAAAAGCGATTTCCGAGGCGCGGCGCTACTGTGCCGTCAACGTCGCGGCCAGCACCGAAGATAGTAAATTCACCCGCGCACCGTCCCACGACGAAATCAAACTGAGCGATGGCGCGGCCTATGTCCACTACACGCCGAATGAAACCATTGAAGGCGTCGAATTTCCCTATCTCCCCGAGACCGGCGGCCACCCACTGGTGGCCGATATGTCATCAACCCTGCTGTCGCGCCCCATTGATGTTTCGCGCTTCGGGCTGATCTATGCCGGTGCGCAGAAAAATATCGGCCCGGCAGGGCTGACCATCGTCATCGTGCGCGAGGATCTGCTTGGTCAGCCCATCACTGGCACCCCGACCATGTTCGACTACAAGATCCATGCTGATAACGATTCGATGTACAACACCCCGGCCACCTATGCCTGGTATCTCGCCGGCTTGGTGTTTCAGTGGCTGAAAGACCTGGGCGGACTGGATGCGATGGCAACTATCAACGCTCGCAAAGCGGCGCTGCTTTACGACACCATCGATGCGTCCGCGTTTTACACCAACCCGGTACAGCCTGATTCGCGCTCCTGGATGAACGTGCCTTTTACGCTGGCTGATCCGAATCTGGACGAAACCTTCCTCAAAGCGGCCAAGGCCGCCGGTCTGACCACGCTCAAGGGGCATCGCTCAGTCGGTGGAATGCGCGCCAGCATCTATAACGCGATGCCTGAAGCGGGCGTGATTGCACTGGTTGATTTCATGCGCGATTTCGAGCGCAGGCAGGGTTGAGAAAGTTGTCATGTTTTTGGTAGTGCTCCAAATCCGTAGGATGGATAAAGCATTGCAATGTCTATCTTGCATAGAATGACGTGCGCTTCGATCCATTCGATAAGGGTGCTACCAGATTTTGGTAGTGCCCGGCATTCGCAGGATGGCAAGCTGAGAGGGTTTCTCACAAAGGTCAACAGTCAGGGCTTTGCCGCCTGTGGCGAGCGCAAGATCATCCTACTGATTAGGGCACTACCCAGATTTTTAGTTACCGACTCACGCCATCGGAGACGACATGAAGGAATCTCTCAAGCCTGGCATCAAATACGAGCACAGGTTCAAAGTGCCTCCATCTAAGACGGTTCCTGCGCTTTATCCCGAATCCGATGAGTTCGTCGCAATGCCTGAAGTCTTTGCCACGGGCTTCCTTGTCGGTTTTCTTGAGTGGGCATGTATCAAGGCAATCAATCCGCATCTCGATTGGCCGAAAGAGCAAACTGTTGGAACTCATATTAATATCAGCCACGAGGCGGCCACGCCACCTGGGCTTGAAATCACGGCGACAGTCGAATTGATTGCCATTGAAGGAAAGAAACTCATCTTTGCTGTCGAGGCGCATGATGGCATAGACCTAATTTCCAAGGGGCATCATGATCGCTTCGTGATCAACAAGGAGAAATTCGATGCCAAGGTCGGGGCAAAGTCAGCCAAAACGCCTAAGGAAACGCTGATTAATTCGCCAAAACCCGTTTTGTGTTCATGAAAAACAATGGCTTATGCGAAAAGTTCGTACACAAAAGGCATTTAATCAGCGTTTTCCTAACTCCAATGAGACAAGTCGGCTTTGTGCCTGAGCTTGCGCGTTATCAGGGAATAATCATTGGGAACTTCTGAATTTCAGACTAACTGCCAAATGCTAATTGCCATATGTTCAAAATCCAAACGCTGAATAACATCTCCGTGGCTGGGCTAGAGCGCCTGCCGCGTGACCGCTATGAAGTCGCCTCTGAGATGACCCATCCCGATGCGATCCTGGTGCGCTCGGCCAAGATGCACGACATGGAGATTCCGGCCAGCGTCCAGGCAATCGGTCGCGCCGGTGCTGGAACGAATAATGTCCCGGTTGCGGCCATGACGGCGCGTGGCGTGGCGGTGTTCAATGCACCAGGTGCCAATGCCAACGCGGTTAAAGAACTGGTGATCGCAGGAATGCTGATTGCCGCCCGCAATATCGCGCCAGCCTGGCAGTTTGCTCGCGGACTAAGTGGCGACGATGCCGCCATCAATCAGGCCGTTGAATCGGGCAAAAAGCAGTTTGTCGGCTTTGAGTTGCCGGGACGCACTCTGGGCGTGATTGGTCTGGGCGCAATTGGCGTTAAAGTCGCCAACGCCGCCCGTGCGCTGGGGATGAAAGTCATCGGCTACGATCCAACGATCACCGTGCGCCGCGCCTGGCAACTCGAAAGCGACGTGCAAGCGGCTTTAAGCATCGACGATCTGCTAGCACGTTCCGACTTCGTAACGTTTCATGTGCCGCTCACCGATGAAACCCGGCACATGATCACTGCCGAGCGCATCCGTCTTCTGCCTCGAAGAGCTGTGCTGCTGAATTTCTCACGCGAGGGCATCCTCGACGATGCGGCGGTCGTCGCGGCACTGGATCAGGGTCATCTCTATGCTTACTGCTGCGATTTCCCCAGCAATCTGCTGAAAGATCATCCACGGGTCATCACCCTGCCGCATCTTGGTGCCTCGACTGCCGAGGCTGAGGATAACTGTGCGGTCATGGTTGCCGATCAGATCCGCGACTATCTGGAAAATGGCACCGTCACCAATTCGGTCAACTTCCCGGAGATTGCACTGCCGCGTAGTGACTGTCCGCGTCTGGTCATCGTCAACAGCAATGTTCCGAACATGGTTGGACAGATCTCGACCGATCTGGCGGCTGCCGGGATCAATATCCTCGACATGCTCAATCGCTCGCGGGGTGACATCGCCGTGACCCTGATCGATCTCAACCAGACCTGTCCGCCAGACATCCTCGACCAGCTCCGAGCGATTTCAGGCGTCCTCTCCGTGCGCTGTCTCGACGGCTAATTCAGTGGGGTGCTGCGGTCATGACAAGCGTCACGCCTGATGGACTGGATGCGGTGCGCTGCCGCATCGATGCGATTGACCTGGAACTCCTGCGACTGATCAGCGAGCGTGCCTGCTGTGCCCAGCAGGTTGCTGAACTCAAAACTGAAACCGGCGGCGGGAAGGTGCAGTTCTATCGTCCCGAGCGTGAGGTAGCGGTACTGCGCCGCATCAAAGAGGTCAATCCGGGACCGCTCGATGACGAAGAGATGGCTCGGCTTTTTCGTGAGATCATGTCAGCCTGCCTGGCGCTGGAGCGTCCGCTTAACGCGGCCTTTCTGGGGCCGGAGGGTACCTTCACCCAGGCCGCAGCCATCAAGCATTTCGGTCATGCCGTCGTCACCCGCCCGATGGGAACCATCAACGAGATCTTCCGCGAGGTCGAATCCGACGCCTGCGATTTCGGCGTGGTGCCAGTCGAGAACTCAACCGAGGGCGTCGTCAGCTACACGCTCGACCTGTTCATGAGCTCGCCACTGCGGATCACCGGTGAGGTCACGTTGCGCATCCATCATCATCTGATGAGTCAGGCGTCCGATCTTGGCGCAATCCGCACCATTTACTCCCATCAGCAGTCACTGGCGCAATGCCGGGGTTGGCTGGATCGTCATCTCCCCCATGCCGACCGGGTGTCAGTTGGAAGCAATGCCGACGCCGCCCGCACGGCGGCGGGGGAGTCAGGCGCAGCGGCAGTGGCCAGCCGTCAAGCGGCTGAGATTTACGGTCTGGCGGTACTGGCCGAGCGCATCGAGGACGACCCCGGCAATACCACCCGTTTTCTGGTCATCGGCAAACAGGATTCGCCGCCAAGCGGTCAGGATAAGACCAGTCTGTTACTGTCCTGTCGCAATCAGTCTGGTGGCCTGCATACGCTCCTGATGCCACTTGCCGCGCACGGCATCAGCATGACCCGCATCGAATCCCGCCCGTCGCGCCGGGGTATCTGGGATTATGTGTTCTTTATCGATATTCTTGGCCATCGTCAGGATCTTCCAGTCGCAGCGGCGTTGGCGCATCTGGAACGGGAAGCCCTGCTGTTCAAGATCCTGGGATCCTATCCGGTTGCCGTGCTGTAATTCGTCCTCGACTGCCGATGAGGTGCGCTCAATGCAATGGTCGCAGGTGATCGCTGATCCCGTGCTGCAAAACCTTCCTTATAAAATCGAACTTAATGAATGGGGCAAGCTCGTTTTGAGTCCGGCATCCAACCTGCACGGTCTTCTACAGGCCGAATTGTCGGGATTTCTCAGAGAACACCGGGGGCAGGGCAAGATCATCACGGAATGCTCGATCAGCACTGCCAAGGGCGTCAAGGTTGCAGATGTGTCTTGGGGATCGCCGGATTTTTTTGCGAGGAACAGATTGGAAACGCCCTACCAGGAAGCACCTGAACTCTGTATCGAGATCCTGTCCCCCTCCAACTCGCATCAGGAAATCGAAGACAAGGTTAATTTATACCTGTCTAAAGGAGCCAAGGAAGTCTGGGTATGCAATGAAGACGGTCGCCTGCGGTTCTTTAACTGTCGCGGTTCGCTTGAGCAGTCACATTTATTCCCCGCCGTGCCCGATCATTTCACTCACTTTATCTGATGATTTATGAGCCAAGCTGACAACCCCTTTCTGGCTGTTGCCGCGCCCTGGATTGCTGGACTCACGCCCTATGTGCCAGGCAAGCCGATTCCGGAGCTGGAGCGTGAACTCGGCATCTGCGATGCCGTGAAACTGGCCTCCAACGAGAACCCGCTCGGCCCTGGACCCAGAGCGCGGGCGGCGATTATGGCACTGCTCGATGACCTCGGTCGCTATCCAGACGGTGGCGGTTTCGATCTGCGGCGGGCGCTGGCCGATTTTCACCATGTTTCGCCAACAGCCATCACCCTCGGTAACGGTTCCAATGACGTGCTGGATCTGGTGGCGCGAACCTTCCTGCATCCTGGTGTCGAGTCGGCCTTCTCAGAATATGCCTTTGCCGTCTATCCGATCTCGACCCAGGCCGCCGGTGCCACGGCACGACTGGCAAAGGCGCATGACTATGGTCATGACCTCGATGCCATGTCGAATCTGGTGACGGATCAGACTCGCGTCGTCTGGATCGCCAATCCCAACAATCCGACCGGAACCTGGCTGTCCGCATCGCCGCTCAAGTCGTTTCTCGGCTCGCTACCAAAAACCTGCGTGGTGGTGGTCGATGAGGCCTATACCGAATACGTGGCCGAGCCGGATTTCCCGGACACGACCCACTGGATCGAGACGTTTCCCAACCTGATCGTCACTCGCACCTTTGCCAAGGCGCATGGACTCGCTGCACTGCGTGTCGGTTATGGCATTTCAGACCCGCGCATCGCCGATCTGCTCAACCGCGTCCGTCAGCCGTTCAATGTCAATGCGTTGGCACAGGCGGCTGCCGCTGCCGCCATCACCGACCGTGAACATGTCCGTGCTTCTGTCGCGCTGGCGCGTGCCGGGATGCGCCAGTTAACCGATGCCTTTGCGCGTCTGGAACTCAGTTACATCCCTTCGGTGGGCAACTTTGTCACGGTCGATTGCAAGCGACCGGCAGCGCCCATTAACGAGGGATTGCTGCATCGCGGCGTCATCGTGCGTCCGCTGGCCAACTATGGCTTGCCCAACCATCTGCGCATCAGCATCGGTCTGGAGCAGGAAAACGACCGCTTTATTGCGGCGCTTGAAGACGTCCTCTCCATATGATCGAACGGCTTGCCATCATTGGTGTGGGTCTAATCGGCGGCTCGCTGGCGCGTGCCCTGCGCGAGGCAGGCGCGGTGGGTGAGATCGTCGGCTGCGGTCGCGCCCTGCCAAATCTGGAACGTGCGCTCGAACTCGGCGTCATTGACCGCTATACCCAGCATCCCGCCGAGGCCGTCGCCGCCGCTGACATGGTTTTTGTCGCGGTGCCGCTGGGTGCAATGCGAGGCGTCTTTGAGACGATCCGTGGGCATCTGCGCCCGGATGCCATCATCACTGACGGCGGCAGCGTCAAGGGGAGCGTGGTCATGGATGCCATTGCCGCCTTTGGTGCCGTGCCACCTTTTCTGGTGCCGGGGCATCCCATCGCTGGCACCGAACAAAGCGGCGTCGAGGCATCGCTCTCCGATCTTTACCGCCAGCGCCGGGTGATCCTGACCCCAGTCTCCACGACCGACCCCGTCGCGCTGGCGCGTGTCCAGTCGATGTGGGAAACCTGTGGCGCTGAGGTGACGCTGATGTCAGTGGGACATCATGATGAGGTGCTGGCCGCGACCAGTCATCTCCCGCATATGCTGGCCTTCGGGCTGGTCGACGCGCTGGCACGAATGCGTGAGAACGATGAAATCTTCCGCTATGCCGCCAGCGGTTTCCGCGACTTTACCCGCATCGCGTCCAGCAACCCGGTCATGTGGCGCGACATCTGCGTCGCCAACCGCGAGGCACTGAGCGCCATGCTGGCGCGTTTTGGCGTCGAGATGACCGATCTCGCCGACAGTATCCGCCACGCCGATGGCGAGCATCTGCTGGAGATTTTCGAGCGCGCTAAAGCGGCACGGGATCGTTATGTCGACATTCGCTCGTCCTGATTTAATCCACACGATTGCTCCTGAGTGCTGATCATGACCCGCAAGCTCTATATCCAGACCTTTGGCTGTCAGATGAACGAGTATGACTCTGCCCGCATCGCTGATGTCCTGCGCGAATCTGCCGGGATGGAACGGGTTGAGCATCCTGAAGATGCCGATGTGCTGCTGCTCAATACCTGTGCGATCCGTGAAAAGGCGCAGGAAAAGGTGTTTTCGCAACTGGGACGCTGGCGACCCTGGAAACTGGCGCGACCGGAACTGGTCATTGGCGTCGGCGGCTGCGTCGCCAGTCAGGACGGGGCGGCAATCCGCGAACGCGCACCCTATGTCGATCTGGTGTTCGGGCCACAGACGCTGCACCGTCTGCCGCAGATGCTCGAACGGCTCCAGTCGGAACATCAGCCACAGGTCGATGTCTCTTTTCCGCAGATCGAAAAGTTCGACTGTCTGCCAGCACCTTCTGTGTCCGGGGTCTCCGCGTTCGTATCGGTGATGGAGGGCTGTTCGCGTTTCTGCACCTACTGCGTCGTGCCCTATACCCGTGGCCGCGAGATCAGCCGCCCGGTGGCTGATGTGCTCGCCGAAGTGAAGGGGCTGGCCGCACAGGGTGTGCGCGAAGTCAATCTGCTGGGTCAGAATGTCAATGCCTACCGTGGCCTGACGCCTGACCTGCCCCGCAAGGCCGATCTGGCCTGGCTGATCCGTCAGGTGGCTGCCGTGGATGGCATCGAGCGTATCCGCTTCACCTCCAGCCATCCGTCGGCCATCTCAGAGAGCCTGATTGACGCCTTTACCGAGGTATCGAAGCTGGTGAGCTTTCTGCACCTGCCCGTGCAGTCCGGCTCGGATCGCATCCTGAGTGCCATGCGTCGCGGTCATACCGCACAGGCGTATCGTGACACGATCGAACGGCTGCGTCAGGCTCGACCCGACATCGGGCTATCATCCGATTTCATCGTCGGTTTTCCAGACGAAACCGAAGAAGACTTTGCGGCGACCCTGGCGCTGGTCGATGACATCGGTTTTGATCACAGCTTCAGCTTCATCTACAGCCGCCGCCCAAACACCCCGGCAGCCGACTATCCTGATGACATTCCGCTGACAACCAAAAAATCGCGTCTTGAGCGTTTGCAGCAGCGTCTCAACACACATGCCCAACGCATCAGTCGTCAAATGGTCGGCACTGTGCAAGACGTTTTAGTCGATGGCGTTTCGCGCAAAGACCCCGGCCAGCTTGCCGGACGCACGGTCAACAACCGCGTGGTTAATTTCGACGGAACACCTGATCTGATCGGTCGTTTCGTCGCCCTGACGATCACCGAAGCACTGCCCAATTCACTGCGCGGCCACCTGGAATCCTGATTCGCTTGCCCACTCAACTTCACACGCTCGACCTGGAATTAACACCTGAAGACAATCTGCGTCTGGCCAATCTCTGCGGCCAGTTCGATCAGCATCTGCGACAGCTCGAACGTCGTCTTGGAATCGAGATCAATAACCGTGGTCGTTGCTTTCGTCTGATCGGCGATTCAGACACGGTGCGTCTAGGTGCGCAGATCCTGGGTCAGCTCTATGCCGACACGGCAGCCATGGTGCTCACGCCTGAAAGCGTGCATCTAGCGGTGCAAGAAGCGGGGGGCGATGCGCTCCTGGAGCAGACAGCCACGCATCTGCCGGATGTCATCATCAAGACCCGGCGTGGACTGATCCGGGCGCGAGGCACGAATCAGCAGGGTTATCTACACGCCATGCTCACCCATGACATCAATTTCGGCGTTGGGCCGGCAGGCACTGGTAAGACCTATCTGGCGGTCGCCTGCGCCATTGAGGCGCTGGAGTCTGAACGGGTGCGTCGCCTGCTGCTGGTACGCCCGGCGGTTGAAGCGGGCGAACGCCTAGGGTTTCTCCCCGGCGATCTGGCGCAAAAGATCGACCCTTATCTACGTCCGCTCTATGACGCGCTCTTCGAGATGTTCGGATTCGAGAAAGTCAGCAAGCTACTGGAGCGCAATGTCATCGAGGTGGCGCCACTGGCCTATATGCGCGGGCGCACCCTGAATCATTCATTCATTATCCTCGACGAAGCACAGAACACCACGCCCGAACAGATGAAGATGTTTCTAACCCGCATCGGCTTTGGATCGACCGCCGTGATCACCGGCGACATGACCCAGGTCGATCTGCCGCGTGGACAACCCTCCGGTCTACGTCAGTCTGTTGAGATTCTTAAAGACGTGGCCGGCATCAGTTTCACCTTTTTCAGCGCCCAGGATGTCGTGCGGCATGCACTGGTGCAGAAGATCGTCAACGCTTATGAAACCTATGATGCGGCGCAGGTATCACCCGGCGCTGCCCCGAACCATCATCCAGCCTGATGTCATGACTTCCTTATGCCACTTGAACTCGATCTTGATCTGCAACTGGCGAGCGCTGCCACCAACCTCCCCAGTCTTGCCCAGTTCGAGCACTGGGTCAGCGCCGCGATCAATGGACGGCGGGCGCGTGCCGAACTGACGGTTCGCATCGTTGACCGCGATGAAGCAACCACGCTCAACCGGCAGTACCGTGGACTTGACCGCCCAACCAATGTTCTCTCGTTTCCTTTTGAGCTGCCTGGCGGACTGATGCCAGATGATCCCATCTGCGACCTGTTGGGCGATCTGGTTATCTGCGCCGAGGTTGTCGAACGCGAGGCATTCGAACAGCACAAGGCATCTTCGGCACACTGGGCGCACATGGTCGTCCACGGCGTCCTGCATCTGCTCGGTCATGATCATCGTAATGATGCCGAGGCTAACGTGATGGAAACACTGGAAACTCGAATTCTCGTTGGGCTAGGATTCCCGCCACCCTATGCGGATCAATCAGATCAGGAACCGGAAATCACTCATGACACAGGATCGATCTAGTTGGGGTTCGCTGCGTCACTGGCTGAAACGCATTGGCCAGACGCTTAGAAGCGAACCACGCGACAAAGAGCAGCTCATCGAACTGCTGAAAGAGGCGCGGCAGCGCGAACTCTTCGACACCGACGCACTAAGCATGATCGAAGGCGTGCTACAGGTATCTGACCTGCGGGTGCGCGATATCATGGTTCCACGCGCTGAAATGGTTTCGCTGCGACGTGACGATCCACTGGACAAGATCCTCCAGGTTGCCGTGAAATCGGCACATTCGCGGTTCCCAGTTACTGGCGATGATAAAAGCGAGGTCGTGGGCATTCTGCTCGCCAAGGATCTCCTGACTTTCTGCGCCGAGGATCGACGACGTGCGTTCAACATTCGTGACCTGCTGCGCTCTACCGTCTTCGTCCCCGACAGCAAACGCCTGAATGTCCTGCTCAAGGAGTTTCGTGCCAGTCGCAATCACATGGCGATCGTGGTCGATGAATACGGTAGTGCGGCTGGACTGGTAACGATTGAAGACGTGTTGGAGCAGATCGTCGGAGAGATTGACGATGAACACGACTATGACGAAGGTTCCGGCATCTTCCAACGCGATAAAAACGAATTCAGCATCAAGGCGCGCACCGCCATTGAAGATTTCAACGACTACTTCGGAAGCGATTTCCCGGATAACGAGTTCGATACCATTGGCGGGCTGGTTGTCAACGCGCTTGGTCATCTTCCCAAACGCAGCGAATCAGTCGAACTCGGACGTTTCCGCTTCACCGTGATGCGCGCCGACAGCCGCCGCGTCTATCTGCTGAATGTCGAGCATCTGAACCCGGATGACAAGATTCCCACAACCGAGAATGTCTGACGTGCGCTGATCACTGCTGGCGGCATCAGCTCGATCTGGCTGAGTCGATGCCTTTATGCGGGATAAACACGCCACATCCCATCAGACGATGGGAACCAAGTCCGCATTGCTGAAGCCGGATCGATTCCTCGATCGTCAGGCCAGCCAGCATCAGGCTGCGCGTGTAGAGAGATCCGTTGGGTGTGACAAGCACCCTGGTTTTGCCGCACAGCGCCTTGCGGACTTGGATGCCTGACGCCGAGAGCGTCTGCGCGGCACTGTCGAGAAAGTCCGATTCATCCAGGGTCTCTGGCGTCTCGCCCTCGATCACCACATAACGGGCAAACAGCGTTGATTCCTTGCTCAATGGCCTGACCTTGCCGCTGCCGATGATGAGTGGATTGCCCGCAATCTGGATGCGACTGCCCGGTAGCTGCTGTAGGACAGCATCAATCCGCGTCTTTGGAACACGAATCGTCAGTTTGGTGCGACGTGACAGCAGCAGATCGGAATCTGTCCCATGTTCAGGGCGTTCCCAGCCGTTCTGCGAACCGGCGACATGAATGGTATGTACCGCCATGCCTGGCTCCTGCGCCATCCAGGGCAGGATCGCCTGGAGTGCTGAAGACAGAAGATGGGCGTGATCAACCGGAAGACGCCTGCAATCGATCATGAAAAGAAGATCGACAATATCGTCGGGAACCTGCGCCGCCTCGGAATTTTCGTCTTCGTTCCAGAACATCGTTGCCTCGGAAATTGAGTTGCGGGTTGTCAGTGCTGTCTGTGCTTTGCTGTTCCGTCCCGTGGGATTATATCCCGAAAAGGAGCTATCCTTTGTTCCAGGCCCGCGAGGCGCTGCGCACACTCCGCGATGAGCTGAGGACGACCA
>CAIUAY010000200.1 GCA_903897335.1 uncultured Chromatium sp.
CCCTGCGCCGCGAGGCCAAAGCGTGGGCCGAACGCCGCAATGCCTCCCAAACCGGCGTGGACTGGCAGTTCACCACCGAAGACGCCCGCATCAAACTCAAACGCCTCTACCCACAAGTTAAGCTGGAATGATCTACTAGGTGTGCCGTGCGCACAGCCTGGGTCTGTCATGCCATGCTGCCAAGCCCCAATTCAGGCTGGAGCGAAGCCGCCTTTGCTGGCGCACTGCGGGTGCGTCTGCTGGGGCCGATCTACGCGGGCGGGAATTTGGTCAATGATCGTGACATGGGCGATCCCGACTGGCCGACGGATCTGGACGGCCAGCATCTGCGCCAGGCGCTGAATCTAATCCTGGTCTGCTGTCTGCTGGCGCTGGTCGCGGGACTGCCAATGGCGATCTGGTTTCCCCTGTTCTAATTGACAGGTTACGGGAGGCTCAGATCGGAACGATGCTAATGAATGGTTGGCGCTGAAGTCATTTGCTGCTGCAGACTACTTTGCAGCAAATAACGATAGACATTGACCAGTACCCGGTCACGATACGTTCTGGGTGGTGTCAGGCGTTGCAGTTCCTGTTCGCAGAAATCGATGCGATTTTGAATCGGCAACCCCTGGATGTCGGCGTGACTGGCGATGCTATTCATTGATGTTTTCCCACAGGCAGTTCAGGTGATCGAGACGCTTAACCGTGTCAGGCTGGTTTTCAGGATGAAGGTTACGGAAAAAAATCGGCGTGGTTTGTGGCGGGGTTCTCAGTTTCGACAGCTAACCAAAAACACAGTTCTCGCCGGATCCTCTAACCGCCTGACGCACGATGACGCGCTGCCAGTTGGACATAATTCATTGCGGAATAGTCAAAATATTCAAGCTCCTGATCAGTCAGCACCCGCACCCGTCGCGCCGGAACACCGAGCCAGAGAAAGCCACCCTCCAGCACCTGCCCCGGCGTCACCAGCGATCCGGCACCGAGCAGGGTGCGCGGTTTCAGCACGGCACGATCCAGCACCCGCGACCCAATCCCGACCAGACAGTGATCCTGAATCTCGCAGCCGTGCAGCACGACTTGATGCCCAACTGTGACGCACTCATGGATAATGACAGGTGCTCCACCGGGCATAAAACGGCTGTCATGCGAAACATGCAAAACACAGCCATCCTGGATGTTGGTGGCGGTTCCGATCTCGATCAAGTGGATATCGCCGCGCACGACACACAGCGGCCAGATCGACGATCCCGACCCCAGGCTCACGTCACCGATCACCACAGCCGTGTCGTCGACCCAGGCATCGGCGGCAATGCGTGGCTGCTTCTCTTCAAAGGCGCGAATGACTGCCATCATTAAACTGCTGATTAATAAAGATTAAAATCTGAACGCGGCGGATTAATCGAACAAACGCCACGATGGCGTATTTCGCGTTAACCTTGGCGCTTTCTCAGTCATCATGTTACCCGCTTCACATCTCATGCGTTTTCTGCTCACTGCTCTCCGCTGGTTGCTGACTATCACCGTGATCCTGTGCGTCATCTTTGCGGCGCTGCTGTTTATGGATCGTCAGCCCGTGGTCGAACAGGATCATGCGATCACCGCTGCTGAACGCGCCTGGGCACATGACTGGCTCTCCGCCAGACGTTCTGGCAAGCCGCAGGCTGGCAAACTGATCACGCTTGCGCTCAGCGAGCGCGAAACAACCGTCCTGGCCAATGTCCTGATCGAACGGCTTGGCCAGGGTCGAGCGACTGTCCATCTGGAAAACGGTCGTGCCCAGATCATGGCCTCGATCAATCCACTCTGGAACCCGCTCGGCAGCTTCATCAATCTGCAACTGACGCTCGTCGAGCAGGAACATCTGCCACAGATCGACACCGTGCGTCTGGCTGGTCTTCCGCTTCCTGGCACACTGGCGCAGGCACTCGCCAAACGCGCTTTGGATGCCGCCACCAATACCCGGATGCTGCGCCAGGTTGATTTCAGGAATGGTCAGATGCAGATCGCCTACGAATGGCAGCCTGATCTGCTGGAACGCTTCGGGAGTGGCCTCGTGGATGCGGCGGATCGAGTCAATCTGCTGCGTTATCAGGACGCACTGACCCAGGAGATCGCGGAATTCCCGAAAGGCAAGCCGCTCAGTTTGGCTGATCTGCTCGCATACCTGCTGGCCAGAGCCATTGCCCAGCCTGCTGACGCCGATCCAGTCGCCGAGAATCGTGCGCTGATCCAGGCGCTGGCCGCCTATGTGAATGGCCAGACCATCCGCGACCCATCTGACAGTCAGACCAAATCCAGTCATATCCGTCCGGTGCTACTACGCGGGCGTCAGGATCTCGGCCAGCATTTCATGACCTCGGCAGCACTGACGGTGCAAGGCAACGACACGCTGTCCGGCATGGTCGGCTGGTACAAGGAGATGTTCGACGCCAATGGTGGCAGCGGTTTCAGCTTTGCGGATATGGCCGCCAACCGTTCTGGGATCCGGTTTGCCCAGCTCGCCACCGCCAGTCAGGACAGCGCGCGCCAGGTGCAACGGATGGCCGCAGCGGGTCTGAACGAGGACGATGTCATGCCGACCATCGACGGATTGCCAGAGGGCATGAACCAGCAGATGTTCACGGCTCGATTCAGCGGATTAAATCAGACCGAATATCAAACCATGATCATGCACATCGATCATCGCATCGACGACTGTCGGCTGTTTCGGAAGTCGACACGTTAAATCGTGTTAACGCTACTTGATCGAGGAGGGGTGTCGCCGCGACACTCATGGAATGCAACTAACCCGCGAACCATTCGAACGGATCGCGTATCTGCTGCCGCGCCAGCGCGGCAACGTGCGCCTGGACAACCTTGATGTGCTCAACGCCATCCTGTCCGTGGCCGCCAACGGTTGCACTTGGCGGGCTCTGCCAAGCCATGACTGCTCCCAGCACACTGCTTATACGCGCCTGAGTCGCTGAGCCAAAGCTGGGGTACTCGACGCGGTGTTCGAACCGTTGCCGCGTCAACGGCTGATGCCGGTGCGCATCGAGGCGGTCAGCCTGGACATTATTTGAAAACCGGCACATTATGAACAGGCGCTCAATGCAAGGGCAGCTCGCGCTGCTCGCTGGAAAGTTGGGTCAGGCTCGATTATTTTCCCCTCCGCCGCGTGATTTCATTGACCTTGCCCTTCTTTTTCCTGCAATCCGTACGATGGAGTGCGCCACATGTTGCCCCGTCTGTCACCAGGATCATCCATCGCTATATCCTGCGTCCCGTTGGGAATGACCGCCCTGCTTTCCGGATGCGCCTCCAATTGGAATCCTGAAAACTATTATCGTTTGTGTGCCTCAGGGGTGTTCAACCCGACCGTCTGTTCGCCATTGACCATCGAAGGAACAGTGACAACCCCGGACGCACGTGCGTTTTCATTGTCCAACAGCGAACGTCGCTTAGTGATCGAACCCGGCCGGATGAAGTTGGCGTTCGTTACGCGGACGCCGCACTACGACACTTCACTGCTGTTTGTTGAGACCGGCAGCGGTGCCATCGCACTCAAGTACCGGCAAGGCCCCATCGACGTTCCCGGGAGACTGGATGTTGTGGGATCCACATATGGTCAATCCGCCGATCTCAGGGGTAAGTTTTCGGAGGAGTATCTGGGAACGGATACTCAGGACGAGAAGCAGCCATGCGAATATGCCAAATACGGTTATCGACCAGATACCAAATGGGAGTGCGACAAGCACGGCAGGCATTGTACGTCCAAGACGGCCGATGCGATGTATATGTCTATCGCAGCGATTGGGTCGGCTCTCGGTGGGTGGCCGTCACGTATAGAACGCATCGGGTTTCGTTGATCCTCGATTTCCTTGGCTCACAGATCGAAGGCAAGCCGCTTGCGCACTTCGAAGGAATAAGCAAAATCGAGCGTGAGTTAAGGAGCGCCGATCCGAAATCCGATTGCCAATGACCGGAAAGCAGAAGTCAACGGCGGAAAAGCAAAAAATGGGGTCACCATTTGGTAGGTTAGGGCTCAACTTTTTAATCGCCTACCTAAATCCTGCAAATTGGCTAAGAGGTTCGCGCCACAGCCCACACCTCGACCTGCCCAACGCCAGCCTTGATCAGAACCTGAGTCAGCTCCGCAACCGTCGTGCCGGTTGTCATCACGTCATCGACGATGGCGACATGCTTCCAGTGCGCGGGACGGGTCAGGGCGAACGCGCCGCGCAGATTGCGGCGACGCGCCCGGCCAGTCAGCCCGGTCTGAGGCGGCGTCGCCAGGATCCGGGCGCAGGTTTTGGCATCGACCGCGATACCCAGCTCATGTCCCAGAACGCGGGCGATTTCGAGCGCCTGGTTATAACCGCGCTCGCGCAGTCGGTCAGGATGCAGCGGCACCGGAATCAACGCCTCCGGTAATGTCAGACCCCGCTCATTCACAGCCGCACCCAGACACTGACCCAACAGACGGGCAAGATTCAGCCGTCCGCTGAATTTAGCTCCGACCACCAGTGATGGCACGGCAGATTCATACCGAAATGCAGCGAGACAGCGCGTAAAGGGTGGCGGGAATCGCTGACAGCGCCCACACAGCATTCCTGCTGGCATCGCGTCTGCAAATGGCGCGGCGCAACGCAGACAGGCGTGACGGTTATCCGGCAGATCCGCGGCGCAGCCCGCGCACAGATCGCGGCCATTCACCCCCGCTGCGCCGCAGAGTACGCAGGTTGGCGGAAACAGTATATCGAGCAGTGAAGCAGCGAAAGACGGCATGACTGGTAAACCACAAGATGGTTGACAGGTATACAGCGCGGTCTAGGATAGGCCGTTTTCAGGCGCGTCTGCCAGAGACGACCCCCAGCGGCGACCGCCATGACACATCGAGACTGTCTTAAACTATGCCTGACATCCGCTATGACTGGACACTCGACGAGATCGAAGCGCTGCTCGATCTGCCCTTCAATGATCTGCTCTTTCGCGCCCAGAGCGTCCATCGCGCCCAGTTCGATCCCAACCGGATCCAGGTCAGCACGCTTTTGAGCATCAAGACCGGCACCTGCCCCGAAGACTGCGGCTATTGCGCCCAGAGCGCTCGCCACGACACGCAGGTTGAACGCGAACGCCTGCTGCCGCTCGACGAGGTGTTGAACGCTGCCCGTGCTGCCCGCGCCGAAGGCGCGACCCGTTTCTGCATGGGCGCGGCCTGGCGCAATCCAACCAATGCCAATCTCGATCAGGTGATCGCCATGATCGAAGGTGTTCATGCGCTCGGAATGGAGAGCTGCGTCACGCTCGGAATGCTGACCGCCGCCCAGGCACGTCGGCTTAAAGGCGCCGGGCTGGATTATTACAACCATAATCTCGATACCTCGCCCGAATTCTACGGTCAGGTGATCAGTACCCGCACCTATCAGGATCGGCTCGATACCCTGGAACATGTGCGCGAGGTGGGACTCAAGACCTGTAGCGGCGGCATCCTCGGCATGGGCGAATCACGCCGCGACCGTGCATCCATGCTCCGCCAGCTTACCAACCTGCCAGCGCATCCAGAATCGGTACCGATTAATCTACTGGTGCAGATCGAGGGCACACCACTGTTTGGCACTGCCGCGCTCGATCCCATCGAGTTTGTGCGTGTAATCGCCGCCGCTCGTATCCTGATGCCCGCCTCGCATGTGCGTCTATCTGCTGGACGCCAAGACATGAGCGATGAGCTTCAGGCGCTGTGCTTTCTTGCCGGCGCCAATTCGATCTTTTATGGCGAGCGTTTGCTCACCGCGTCCAATCCCGAGGCCGAGCGCGACCGGGCGTTGCTGGCGCGTCTGGGTCTGCGCTTTGAAGAGGTTGAAGCGGAACGCGCTGAGCCGGGCGGCTGTCATCGGCATTGAATGACTGGATAAAAACCGATGTCTCAACATCCGCCGACTCATCTCCGTGCCCAGCTTGATGAGCTGAAGGCCGCCCATCTCTATCGCCATCGGCGCATCCGCGAAACACCGCAACAGCCTTGCACCATCGTCGATGGACGACCCTTGCTGAGTTTTTGCAGCAATGATTATCTCGGACTTGCTAACCATCCTGACGTGATTGCGGCATTCCAGCGCGGTGCCGAACGCTGGGGCGTTGGCAGTGGCGCCGCGCATCTGGTGACAGGTCACAGCGCGGCGCATCACGCGCTGGAGGAGGCACTGGCCGCGTTCACCGGGCGACCCCGTGCGCTGCTGTTTTCGACCGGTTACATGGCGAATCTTGGAATCATCACGGCACTCGTCGGGCGCGGCGACACCCTCTGTCAGGATCGACTCAACCATGCTTCGCTGCTCGATGGCGCACAGTTGTCACGCGCCACGCTGTGCCGTTATCCCCATGCGAACACTGCCGCGCTCGACCGCCTGCTCGCAGACACTAAGACGCGGATGATCGCCACCGATGGCGTGTTTAGCATGGACGGTGATCTGGCACCGCTGTCTGCGCTGACCCAGCTTGCCTATCAAGCGAGTGCCTGGCTGCTGGTCGATGACGCACATGGTCTGGGCGTGATCGGGCGCGGCGGACGCGGTTCGCTCGATCATTTCGGTCTGACCCCGGATGCCACGACGATTCTGATGGGCACTCTGGGCAAGTCATTTGGCACCTTTGGCGCCTTCGTTGCCGGTTCCGAGGAGCTGATCGAGACCCTGATTCAGCGCGCCCGCAGTTACATCTACACCACTGCGACCCCGCCAGCGCTGGTCGAGGCGACCTGCGTCAGTCTGCGTCTGGCTGAACGCGACGACTGGCGGCGCGAGCGACTCCAGGCGCTGATCGCCCGTTTCAGGCAAGGCGCAAGTCAGCTTGGTCTGACGCTCGCGGATTCGCTGACGCCAATTCAACCCATCTTTGCCGGAACGGCGGAGCAGGCACTACGCTGGAGCCAAACACTCGAAGCGGCAGGAATCCTGGTCAGCGCCATCCGCCCACCCACCGTTCCCGCTGGCACTGCCCGACTGCGCGTCACCCTCTCTGCCGCGCAGACTGACGCCGATGTTGACCGCCTGCTGAACGCACTTTCAAAACTGACAACTGCGATCTAAAAACCCGTGCCAAATTTACCCACCGCTCACCAAGATCTTGTCATGCTGCATGGCTGGGGCATGAACACCGCTGTCTGGAATCATTGTCCACCGGATGCATGGGGCGGACTAAGCCAGCACCGCATCGAACTCCCCGGTCACGGTCACAGCCCTTTCCCGCCTGCGCTCGACAGTCTCTGGCGCTGGGCCGACGCCTGCCTGGAGGCGGCACCCGAACAGGCGGCGTGGCTCGGCTGGTCACTTGGCGGACTGATCGCACTCGCCGCCGCGCTGCGTGCGCCCAAGCGGGTGACGGGACTGATCCTGCTGACCGCAACGCCACGTTTCGTGCAGGCCGCCGATTGGACCCCAGCCATGCCCGAGACCACGCTCGACCAGTTTCATGCTGGACTGACCGCCGATCCGACTGCCACGCTGGCGCGTTTTCTGGCATTACAGGTGCGCGGTAGCACATCCGCCCGCGAGACGCTGCGCACCCTGCGCGATGAACTTGCCAGTCGTCCTGAGCCCGATCCATCTGCTCTGGCGCTGGGTCTCAATCTGTTGCGCGATGAGGATCTGCGCGGACGACTCCCGGACATCCGCTGTCCTGCGCTGTGGCTGTTCGGCAGTCACGACACGCTGGTGCCGGCCAGGGTTGCCGAACGGATCGAGCTGTTGATGCCGAACGCACAGACCCGGATCATCGCTGGTGCCGCACATGCCCCGCATCTCTCTCATCCAGACGCCACCGCACAGGCGATCAGTGCCTTTCTGGCTGGACTGGACGCATGATCGACAAAGGGCGGGTGCGCCGCAGCTTTGAGCGGGCGGCACACGAGTACGACCGGGTCGCCGTCCTCCAGCGCGAGATCGCTGACCGGATGCTAGAGCGGCTCGACTATGTGCGACTCCAGCCCCAGCGCATTCTGGATCTGGGCAGCGGCACCGGCCATGCGGTGGATGCGCTGCATCGGCGCTATCGGCGGGTGCCGGTCATCGCGCTCGATGTCGCCCACGGGATGTTGTTGCAGGCACGGCGGCGCGGTCGCTGGTGGCGGCGTCCGCTGTGCGTCTGTGGCGATGCTGAATCACTGCCGCTGGCCGCTGATAGCGTCGATCTGATCGTCTCCAACGCCACGCTGCAATGGTGTGACCTGCAACGCGCCTTTGCAGAATGTCTACGGGTGCTGCGTCCGGGCGGATTATTCATGTTCACTACTTTTGGGCGCGATACGCTCAATGAACTGCGTCAGGCCTGGAGCGAGGTTGACGGCGATTCGCATGTCAGCCCCTTCCTCGACATGCACGACATCGGCGACACGCTGGTACACGCCCGTTTTGCCGATCCAGTGATGGATGTCGAGCGTCTGACCCTGACCTATGACCGGGTGCGCGATCTGATGCAGGATCTCAAGACACTTGGTGCCCACAACGCCACGCATCAACGCCCCCGGACGCTGACCGGACGGGCGCGACTCGCCGCCGTTGAACAGGCGTATGAGATCCACCGTCACGCCGGACGCCTGCCAGCCAGCTACGAAGTGATCTACGGTCACGCTTGGGCACCGGAACCCAAACCCCGTGCTGACGGCAGTGTCGCCATTCCGCTCAGCGCCATCGGTGGACGCGGCAAGCTGGCATGAGCGGCCTTTTCATCACCGGCACCGATACCGACTGCGGCAAAACCACCATCAGCCTCGGATTGATGGCCGCCCTTCAGGCGCGTGGACAGCGCGTGCTGGGCATGAAGCCGGTGGCCTCTGGCTGTGTCCTGACACCAGCCGGTCTGCGCAACCCGGATGCGCTGCGCCTGCTTGAACAGGGCAGCAGCCGGGAACCCTACGCGCTTATCAATCCTTATGCTTTCGCCCCGCCGATCGCGCCACATTTGGCGGCTGCCGCAGTCGGGGTTGAGATCACTCTGACGACCATTGTCCGCGCCTGTCGTGCGCTGGAAGCCAGCGCCGATCTGATCGTGGTCGAAGGCGTCGGCGGTTGGCGGGTTCCGCTTGCGCCAAATTTGTCCGTCAGCGATCTTGCCGCCGTGCTTGAACGCCCGGTGATCCTAGTGGTTGGACTCAAACTCGGCTGCATCAATCACGCCCTGCTGACTGCGGAAAGCATCCAATCCGGCGCCTGCCATCTGCTTGGCTGGATCGGCAATCAGGTCGATCCCGGAATGAACGAGCGCGATGCCAATCTTGCCACGCTCGCGGATTTGATCGACGCGCCCTGCCTGGGTGTCGTGCCCTGGCGCGATGGCACGACGCCGGAGCAGGTGGCGGAAGACCTGAACCTCGGATTGCTGCTGGACGCCGTGCAACGACAAACGGCGACCTAAAACAACGCAATGTTCAACTTTTCAGGCCGCGATTAACCCCGCGAACTGAAGGTCTGGTCGCCCAAGCGAGCGGTTGATGACAATCCCGACGGTGTGCGCCAACACGTTCCGCACGAGGCGACTGTTCAAATGCCACCGGTCGCACGCCCGGACTTTTTCAATCTGAAATTGTTCGGTGAGTTGACCGATGACGGTTTCAATCCGTCGTCGCACCCGCCTGAGCCGTGCGACCGCTTGGGGATCGCGGTCGTCGCGTTCGCTGCCCGAGGCGGGCGTAACCGTCAGGCCGGTGATCACGCCGTCGACGAGGATCATCCGATGTCCATGACATCCATAATCATCGTCCTGTTTGGCCGCGCAGTCGCCATGTTCAGATCCTCTCAGCGTCGCCAGGATGGTCATGTCGCGTCTGCGTGTTTCAGTCACGTTCAAAAAATCGAACATCGCGTAACCTTGGTTCCAGATCTAGCCCCAACCCCAAGATGCGAGCAGACTATGGCGATCTAACGAACATCCTGGCATGGGCGATCACCTGTAAAGTTACGTCATCAAGGAGCGAACATGGACACCACGGCCCATTTCGAGAACATCCCCCAAGAGATCGCCAAGCGGTTGAACGCGGCGACGCAGGAGATCGTGGTCGCCGTCGCCTGGTTCACTGACCGCGACTTGTTCGACGTACTGTGCAAACAGGCCGGGCGCGGGGTGCGGGTGCGCCTCGCGGTGCTCGATGACCGGATCAACGTCGGTCCGGGGCGGCTCAACTTTCAGCGGTTGCGGGACATTGGCGGCGAAGTCTTCCTGATCCCCGCCGGCAGCGACCGTGCCCCGACTCTCGATCACAACTTCTGCATTATCGATCAGGCCACCGTCATCACCGGCTCCTATCCCTGGATCCAGCCGGCACAAGACACCCCGGACGGGCTCATCCTCGTCATCACGGATAACACCCCCAAGGGTTCCGGCAGCGACAACGACCTCAGCCGCGCCATCGCCGCCGATTACCTCGATGCCTTCCAGACCCTGCTGCGCGACCACGGTCTCGGCTTCCAGGGCATCGACCCCGCCGAAGTCCGCCGACGCCTGGAAATCGTCCGCAACCTCCTGCTGCTGGAAGACTGGGACACCCTGGCCACCCAGCTCGACAAGCTCCAAACTGGAGACGATGATGCAGACGATTCCGAAGGTCGAGTACACCGCCGCGTTCACGGAGCAGGCGGTCAAACGGGTGAAGGATGGAAAGCGCGTGGGCACGGTGGCCAAGGAACTGGGTCTGGTCGAGCAGACGCTGTGCAATTGGGTCAAGGCATTCGACGCTGGCACGCTCAACGGCGCCGGTGCGCCGAAGGTGGCGCCCGAAGCGATGGAACTATCGCGCCTGCGCAGCGAAGTGGCGCGGCTGAAGCGGGAGAACGACATCCTGCGAAAAGCGGCGGCGTCATTCGCGAGGGAGGCGCTGTGAAGGACGCTTGGATCAATGCGCACCGCCCCAGTGGTTCACGCTGAGCGAACGCTGTGAGACCTTTGAGGTCAGTGTCAGCGGCGACCGTGCCTGGAGGCACGGCAGACCGCCAGGGGCTGACCGATGCCCAACTGCTGACGCTCCTCCAGTCCATCCAGGCTAAGGTCAAGGGAGCCCACGGGCGTCCCCGGATGGTGTGGGAACGGCGTGCACGGGGTTTTCCCGTCAGCACGGCGCGGGTGGAGCGCCTCATGCGTGAGCATGGCATCCGAGGTCGTCACACACGCCGCGACACGGTCACCACTGACCCTCAGCACGGCCTGCCGGTGGCAGAGAATCAGCTGAATCGTGCGTTCACGCCGAGTGCGCCGAATCCGGTCTGGACCTCCGACATCACGTCCCTGTGAACCGACGAGGGCTGGCTGGATCTGGCCATCGTGCTGGATCGGTTCAACCGCGAGGGGGTCGGCTGGTTGCTCAACTCGTGCCTGACGGCCGATCTTGTCGTGGATGCGCTGACCATGGCCTGGTTCCGCCGTCAGCCAGCGCTGATCCATTACGCTGATCGCGGCAGCTAAGCGCCAGCCACGCCTGTCGAGACACGCTGCTCGAAGACGGGATGACCTGCTCCATGAGCCGCAAGGGCAACGGCTGGGACAACGCCCCGGCCGAGAGCTGGTTCAACCGTTTCAAGAACGAGCGGGTCTTCGGGGAGCGTTTTGCCACCCGTGAGGCGATGAAAGCCATCGCCGTGGAGTCTATCGAGGTGTTCGAAAACCGCCGGCGTCTGCACGCCACCCTCGGCTACACCTCACCGGTGCAGTACCTCGATCACTGGCGGGAGGAGGCACAACAGGCTACACATCAGGTCGCATGAGACCACTTCCTTGGAAGGCGAAAACCGTGGGAACCTCATTTTCCCCATGCCCGCCAGCGACTCCACCGTGACTGGGAATTTTGCAATGGGCTCTACGGTCACGCTCTTAATCCTCATGCCCAGCCGGTTCGGTATGGACGACGATCCGCCGAGCCTCCAGGATTTGCTCATAAAGCCGATACTCCAGGCGATTCGCGGTCTCATGTACGCGCCACAGTGGAGCCTCGTCGGCGAAGCGACAATGAAAGGCGATGTGCAAGCCGCCGTTGACCGCACGGACTTGGATGTGGTGCACATCGATCAAGTCCTGGAAGGATTGGGCCTCGCGTTGCAGGCGCGCACTGACCACCGTGAAGCGTTCGGCGGTGATCGGTTCGGCCTCTTCGATCAGTTCGGGTAGCAGTGGATCGAGGTGGCTTTCCACTTCCACCTCGGCTCCCAACTCGGCGCGCACGGCGGCCTCGATGGTCGAGGCGACCTCGTGCGCCTCCTTGATGGTCGCGTGGCCATCCACCTCCAGATCGCAACTGATGCAGATTCGCCCATCCAAGCGTTGAACCAGGATGTGGTGGACGGCGACCTGGTGCGCATTGGCGATCAGGCGCACCTGATCGGCGACAGTTTCATTATCCAGCGCCAACGGTTGGGTCTGAATCAAGAGATCGGCATCCGGGAATTCGGCGCGGATCCGTGCCGTCGCCGCGTCGCTGATCATGGCGACTTGCTGCGAAGAGAGCGTTCGCCCCACGCTCAGGAGCAGATCGATGAAGATCGTCTTACCCGCCGGGCGCACCCGGACGCGATCCACCCGTGCGAGTCCAGGAATTGGCGCAATCAGTCCCGTCACCTGCTCCGCGACTCCGTCTGGAGCTGCATCGAGCAGGACATCCAGGGTGCGCCGTCCCAGCTCGTAGCCGGCATGACAGACGATCACCGCCACGCCCAGCGCGGCCAGCGCGTCGGCCTGGGGATAGCCAGCGGCGTTGAGCCCAAGCCCGAGAAGCACCCCGGCGGAACTATAGATATCGGAACGAAAGTGCAGTGCGTCGGCTTCCAGCGCCTGCGACTGGGTCGCCTTGGCCACGCGCATCAGGGCGCGGGCGCGGAAGAAGTCCACCGCCATGGCGATCAGCACCACCGCCAAGGCGTACCAGGTCGTCTCCACCTGGACGTCGGGGGACAGGAGGCGCTGCACACCCTCCTTGACGATCCAGGCGCTCGTCAGAAACAGCAACCCGGTCTCGATCAGAGCCGAAACGCTCTCGACCTTGGCATGGCCGTAGGGGTGACGGGCATCGCCCGGCTTGTCGCTGACCCGCACGGCAAAATAGGTCAAACCGGCGGCGAAAAAATCGAGCAGCGAATGCGCTGCTTCCGAGAGGATACCGAGACTGCCGGTCATCAGACCGACGACCAACTTCATTAGCGTCAGCGCGGCACTCGCGAAAACCGAGCCGAGCGCGACTGAGGTTTTTTCCTGCACGATGGGATTCAAGGCGGGAGCCTCCGGGATTGATTGGATGGGATCGTTATGGCTCGTTGTGTCCGCGTGGAGCGCCTTCACGAGGAACTTCATAGGGGAAGCGGAGATGGCCGTAACGGATGACCAGGACAGCCCCCGCCAAGATCAGGATCGCCATGGCGCTGGCAATGATCTGCCACTCTGAGAGTTCCTTCATGTCGAGGATCAGGTGACGGGCGAGGGCGACCATGGCGATATAGAGCGGCATACGCACCGGCAGCGCACCGGACTCCAGATAGATCATCACCATGCTCAGCACTTCCAGGTAGATGAAGAGCAGCAGCAAATCGGCCAGAGTGACCGTGCGAAGTTTGACCATGTCGGCGATCTCGATGCCCCCGGCGATCAGAGCCGCGATAGCGATGGCAGTCAAGCCAAGCAGTTCAACGTAGGATAGGACTCGGGCGGCGGTTCTCGCAACCGCAGGGTGATACAGGCGATTCGTCATCGATCATTCCGTATGGAGAGTGGGTGAGTGTGCCTCACGGGGAGACGATGGTTCTGGATATTCAGTTCCCAGTTGGCGGGCAAGCGGATTGGCTGCTCAGTCGCGCATCAGTCCTCCTCCGCCACTAGGATACGGCCGGTGGCGGCGTCCACCTGGACTTCCAGCAGACGCCCGTCCTCGGCAATGATTTTGAGTTCGTAGATCCACGCCTCGTCGCCGTGGCGCCGCAAACGCTCGAACTCCACCTCGACCACCTCACCCGTCACCGCATTTGCCACCCGAGCCAGGATCTCAGCGATCGGGCGCACCTCGCCGCGACTCAATGCCTGACGTGCGCGGTCATGGTCGTGCCCCACGTCGTGCTGGGGGGTCGCGTTAGCCGAGGAATAGACCAGTAAACCCGAGAGGACGACGGCGAGAGGTTGACGACGGATGGGCAAGATGTTCATGCAGACGAGTATGGCCTGATCCCGGCTGACCGATTGCTGACAAGGCTGTACGGCCAATGGTCAGTGCCGTCTCGGTAGTCTGCGCCACAAGGTCACGATGCCTCGTAACTGCCCAAGTGACGACCATCTCAATTGGGTAGTGCCCCGGTCAGTAGGATGCCTTGGAGAATTTTTCAGCCACAGTATGGACTCACGCCGCTGGATGCCCTTCGCATGATGGCACTGCCCAGCCAATGCAATCGCTGCCACCAGGGGGCGACGGACGGCGTCTACAACGAGGATCAAGTCCGCATCCCGGGCTCAGGCCGCTGGGAGGATTGATCCCAGCCGAGTGAGGGCGATGGCGCCCATTTGAATCCGACCGAGTCGCATTAAACATTCCACCTGGCCGGTCTGATCCTCGACCGTACCGCCGACGACACGGCGCACCTCCAATCCCAGCCAGATCGTCTCATGAACGACGCGCTCAGCGTCGAGCCGGTTGAAGGCTTGCAGCGCTTCGGGCATCGCCGTGCGCTCAAGGTGATCCAGATTCCCGACCACATCGGCCGCGTAGCGCGAGCGCATCAAGGCTTCCGCCATAGGTGCCGGGTGGCCGGCCAAGATCGGCGCGCAACAGGCATCGAATTCGCGGCCCGAGCCGCAGACTCAATCAGACAGCGGTGATTTCCAGACTTGATCAGGATGGAGCGAATTTTATCACCGCCCCGCTCCATCCCGAGAGTGCGCCGGTGTCGGCTCGTGCTTGGCGACCGAATCTGCCAGCGCCGAGCTGTCACCGCAAGTCACAGACCCCCATGATAGAGTTGCGCTGGCTGCGCCTCGACGTAACGGCGAATCGCGTCCTCAATCGAGAGAGCCGGCTCCACGATCTCTTGTCCCTCTATCTGTGCGTGGTCGATCCTCGGGATGGTCATCCGCTTTAACTTGCCAGCCCCTGTTCTGCGGAGACTGGATCTCACCCGGCTGTTGGAAAAGAGAGGCCGTGGATCGCGGATCTGAATCGAATGGCTGATCATCGCTGAATGCTCCTGTCGCTGCTGTGTGGAGGGATCTTCGCCGCCATGCGTCGCGGCATGGGGTGAGCTTAAGGCGCGGCGGCTGACAGAACCCTGGACAGGCTTGTCAGCAAACGCTCAGCCGACGACGCACGGGCGTCCGATCAGCTCCCTCGCCGAGAACCGCCCGCTCCAGCATGCTCGCTTCCCGCCAACCTGACGGTTCGTTGACAGGGGCGCACAGCCTTTGGTCAGGGTCGTCCCCTTATCCTGCGCTCCAAGGTCGCCATCCGCCGCGACCATCAACCCGAGGAGACCGCACCGATGACGACGCCATCCACCGCGACACCATGGACCAAAACGCAGGATTCCGAGACCGCCGCCGCGAGCCCCCGGGTGCGCGTTTGGGATCCGCTGGTCCGGACCTTCCACTGGACTCTTGCCGCCGCCTTTGCCATCGCCTTTATCGTCGAGGACGAGTTGCTCGGCCTGCATATTTGGGCTGGATACCTCGCCCTGACCCTGATCGCCATTCGCCTGGTCTGGGGCATTATCGGTACCCGCCACGCCCGCTTTACCGACTTCGTGCGTGGACCACGCCAGGTCATGGCCTATCTCAAGGATGCGCTGGCCTTCCGCGCCCCGCGCTATCTGGGGCACAACCCGGCTGGCGGAGCCATGGTCATCGCCCTGCTGCTGTCGGTGGCGGCGACCGGACTCACCGGGATGGCGCTCAATGATGCACAGGCGCTCGGCGGCGAGGAATGGGAAGAGATCCATGAGTTCTTCGCCTATCTGTCGCTCGGTCTGATCGTCGCCCACGTCGCCGGCGTGCTCTTTTCCAGCCTGTCGCATCGGGAAAATCTGATCGGCGCCATGATCACCGGCGACAAACGCCGGGAAGACTGACCGGGTCGGCGGCGCCAAGCTGACAAATCACTGACATTCCCGAGCAGGGTTCTGTCAGGTGCGCCGCGCTATTCTCAGTCGCAGGTCAACGCCGACGGCGTCGAACCCTTTCCCCCTGGCAATCAGCCGACAGGATGAGCAACGGATGAGCAACGAAACCTCACACCTTCCGGATGGCGGATCGACTGAAGCGATGCAGATCCGCGTCTGGGATCCCTTGGTGCGGATCTTCCATTGGACGCTGGCCGCCGGTTTCGCCACGGCCTTCATCGTCGAAGACGACATCCTCACTGTGCATATCTGGGCTGGTTATCTGGTTCTGAGCCTGATCGCTATGCGCCTGGTTTGGGGTCTGATCGGCACTCGACATGCCCGCTTCAGCGACTTCGTGCGGGAGCCAGGTCAGGTGGTTGCTTATCTCAAGGCTGCGCTCACCCTGCGCGCCCCGCGCTATCTGGGGCACAACCCGGCGGGCGGAGCCATGGTGGTGGCGCTGCTGCTGTCGGTCACGGCGACCGGCATCAGCGGAATGGCGCTCTACGGCGCGCAGGAGTTCGCCGGCCCACTGGCCGGGTTGTCGGCCTGGGTGTCCGACGCCACGGCGCACCAGCTTGAGGATGTACACGCCTTTTTCGCCAACGCCACGCTCGCCCTGGTGATCGCTCACCTGGTCGGCGTGGTCTTTTCCAGCCTGTCGCATCGGGAAAATCTGATCGGCGCCATGATCACTGGTAACAAACGGAGAGATGACTGATGAAACAACATTTTGCAATTGCCCTGGTCGCCGCTGGCGCGCTGACCCTGCCGACCCCCCTATTCGCCGCCGACCCGGCTGGGCAAGCGGGTTGGATCAAGGAATACGCCCAAACGGACGGCTCGCCCGCCCGCAGTTGCGCCACCTGCCACGGTCGCGACCTGACTCAGCCGGGTCGTCACGCCAAGACCGGCAAAACGATCGAGCCGATGGCGCCCTCGGTCAATCCGCAACGCCTGACCGATCAGGCCAAGGTTGAAAAGTGGCTGCTGCGCAATTGCGGTTGGACGCTTGGACGCGAATGCACCGCGACTGAGAAGACCGATTTTCTCGCCTACATCAAAACCCAGTAATCCGGAGACCTGATCGATGAAACATCCTAAACCTATCCTCACGCTGCTGGCCGTCGGCCTGCTTTCCATGGGCACCGTCGGCCTCGCCTTCGGCGACGAAGACGATGAAGGCGAAGAAGAGGGCCAGGAGGAAAGCGGCTGGATGGCGTCCCGCTCCCCGCTCGCGCCAGTCGTCAACGCCACCTACAACACGGAGTGCGGTTCCTGTCACATGGCCTACCAACCGGGGCTGCTACCGCCACGGGCATGGGCGGAGATCATGACACCCGCCGCGCTCGCGAATCATTATGGCGATGACGCCACCCTGACGGACGATCTGCGCACCGAGATCAGTAGCTTTCTCGGTGCCAACGCCGCCGATCTGGCCCTGCAGGGCAATCCTCAGCGCGTCGACTCCAGCGGCTCGAACGCTGGCGGCGCACTGCCCCGCATCACTGAGACCGCCCATTTCAAGCACGAGCATGATCGCATCCCGGCGCGTCTGGTGAAGGGGAACCCGGAGGTCGGCAGCCTGAGCAAGTGCAATGCCTGCCATCGCGGCGCCCCCGAGGGCAACTACAGCGAGCGGCAGATCAACATTCCAGGCTATGGCACCTGGAAGGATTGAGCCCGGCAGGGCAGTCCACCTCACCGCATCCCTGCGGTGAGGTGGCTCCACTGAATTTCTACAATTCCGCAAGCGACAGGATGTCCGCTACCTAATCCGAGCGAACGACCAATATCACGCTGTGTCTCGCGCTCCGGCCTGGATCGCTGTCTGCGACGCCACGGCGTCTCCAACCTGAGTACCCTGATCCCGCATAACCCGAAGGCGAGGCCAAGCCACCATCCCCATGGGGTTCCGCTTCAATTCGGACACGCTGGCGGTGACTTCCGCTAGGATGAGATGGGTCATAAACGCTAACAACCGTTCAGCGCGTTTGATGCGCGTCGTCCGAACGGTTTTCATGACGTGTTCGGTGATCTCGTCCTGCTGGACAAAATTCCGTAAATTCCGCACAATTCGCCGCTATTTGCTGCCGTTTGTCCCGAACAGGCCGCACACTTCAACCGACATCCACTGGAAGGCAATGAGCGCGATTCTGGTTCTCAATGGCCCCAATCTTAATCTGCTTGGAACCCGTGAGCCTGGACACTATGGCCGCGCTACGCTGGCCACGATCCAGTTTGAACTGGACGCCATCGCGCAGGCCGCAGGCTATCGGCTCGACTTCATCCAGAGCAACGCAGAACATCTTTTGATCGAAGCCATCCATCGCGCCGCTGTCGAAGAGGTGCGTTTCATCCTTTTCAATCCGGCTGCCTTCACGCATACCAGCATCGCACTGCGCGATGCTTTGCTTGCCGTTGCGATTCCCTTCATCGAGGTGCACCTGTCGAACGTGCATGCCCGCGAGCCATTCCGCGCCCACTCTTATTTTTCAGATATCGCGGTGGGCGTGATCTGCGGACTCGGAGCTGAAGGGTACGCACTGGCGTTACGTGCCGCGCTCACGCGCCTGGCGCAGAACCACACGAACGAGAACCTATGACCATGGATATCCGCAAGGTAAAGAAGCTGATCGAGCTGCTGGAGCAATCCGACGTGGCTGAGATCGAGATTCACGAGGGCGAGGAATCGGTGCGCATCAGCCGTCATGGCACTGTGCCCGCCATGCCCTATTACATGCCACAGCCGATGCCGGGACAGTTCAGTGCACCTGCAACCGCTGCTGTCACGCCAACTGTCGTGATCGACGATGATCCACTGTCGGGGCTCAATGGCGAAATCGTCCGCTCGCCGATGGTCGGTACTTTTTATCGAGCCCCATCGCCTGGCGCCAAATCCTTCGTTGAAGAGGGACAGGCGGTCAAAGCCGGGGAGACGCTATGCATCATCGAGGCGATGAAGATCCTCAACCAGATCGAGTGCGAGCAATCGGGAACGGTTAAACGCATCCTGGTCGAAAACGGTCAGCCGGTCGAATACAACCAGCCGCTGTTCGTGATCGAATGATGGCTACCTTGCCCGCCCGATTGGGCGGGTCATCCCCTCATTTAAAGATATCCCCATCATGGCTGCAATGATCGAGAAGATTTTGATTGCCAATCGTGGCGAGATCGCACTGCGCATCCTGCGTGCCTGCCGCGAACTCGACATCAAGACGGTTGCCGTCCATTCCGAGGCCGACCGCGACCTGAAGCATGTGCTGCTGGCCGATGAGTCGGTGTGCATCGGGCCTGCGTCCTCGCTCCAAAGTTATTTGAATGTCCCGGCCATCATCAGCGCGGCGGAAGTCACGGACACGGTTGCCATCCATCCCGGCTATGGCTTTCTGTCTGAAAACGCCGATTTTGCCGAACGGGTCGAAAAGTCCGGCTTTATCTTCATCGGCCCACGCCCGGAGACCATCCGGCTGATGGGCGACAAGGTTTCGGCCATTGCCGCCATGAAGGCGGCTGGCGTGCCCTGCGTTCCAGGCTCTGATGGCCCAATCGACGACAACAAGAAACGCACACTGGAAATTGCCCGCGAGATCGGCTATCCGATCATGATCAAGTCATCCGGCGGCGGTGGCGGACGCGGGATGCGGGTCGTCCACTCCGAGGCGACGTTGTTTAATGCCATCTCGCTGACCAAGGCCGAGGCTGCCGCCGCTTTCAACAACGACATGGTTTATCTGGAAAAGTATCTGGAAAACCCCCGTCATATCGAGTTCCAGATTCTTGCCGACCAGATGGGCAACGCCATCCATCTTGGCGAGCGCGATTGCTCGATGCAGCGGCGTCATCAGAAGGTCGTGGAAGAAGCGCCCGCGCCTGGCATCATCGCCGCACAGCGGCGCGAGATTGGCGAACGCTGCGCGGCGGCCTGCCGCGCCATCGGCTATCGCGGTGCGGGCACTTTCGAGTTCCTCTATGAAAACGGCCATTTCTATTTCATCGAGATGAACACCCGCGTCCAGGTCGAGCATCCCGTCACCGAGATGGTCACTGGCGTGGACATCGTCAAAGAACAGATCCTGATCGCTGCTGGCGAGCCACTGCGCTATGCCCAGAAAGACATCGTGATGCGCGGTCATGCGGTCGAGTGTCGCATCAATGCCGAGGATTCCGAGACCTTCATGCCCTGCCCCGGCAAGATCACCGAATTCCATGCCCCTGGCGGCCCTGGAGTGCGGCTGGAGACGCATATCTATTCGGGCTATACGGTGCCACGCTATTACGACTCCATGATCGGCAAACTGATCACGCATGGCGAAGACCGGGCATCAGCCATTGCGCGGATGTGTAGCGCCCTGCGCGAGACAGTCATCGACGGCATCAACACCAACATCAAGCTCCAGCGTACCATCCTGCGCGATGCTGCCTTCCTCGCCGGTGGTGCCAACATCCATTATCTTGAGAAAAAACTGGGGATGTGACGCCGCGTCCATGCCTTGGCTACAGATCTCATTCGACGTTCCCCGCGAGCAGACCGAAACCGTCTCGCTCAATCTGGAACTGGCCGGGGCGCTGTCGATCACGCTCGGCGATGCCGGCGATGAACCGCAACTCGAACCCGGTCCCGGCGAGACCCCGCTATGGTCGGAGGTAACAGTCACGGCGCTGTTCGAGAGCGACCCGGACACTCAGGCGCTGGTTGGGCAACTCGCCCGAACGCTGACTGCACAGGGCACCACGCCACGCATCGAACGGATTGAGGATCAGGCGTGGGAGCGTGTCTGGCTCGACACTTTCAAACCCACCCGTTTCGGTCAGCGTCTGTGGGTCTGTCCGCATGGACAGACGCCGGATGACCCGAACGCCGTGGTGGTCGCGCTCGATCCAGGACTTGCTTTCGGTACTGGTCATCACGCCACCACGGCGCTGTGTTTGGACTGGCTGGACGGCGCGGAACTGACAGGCAAGACGGTTCTCGACTTTGGCTGCGGCTCAGGCATCCTGGCCATCGCCGCACTGAAGCTCGGCGCCGCGTGTGCCATCGCCGTCGATCATGATCCGCAGGCGCTGGAGGCCACCCGCGACAATGCCATCGCAAACGGCTTTGCCGACCGGATCACCATTCATCCACCGGAGGCGCTTCCAGAACGCCACGTCGATTGCGTGCTGGCCAATATTTTGGCTGGCCCATTGATCACGCTCGCCCCGCGCCTGACCCAACTGCTGCGACCCCAGGGCGATTTGGTGCTGTCTGGCATCCTTGCTGATCAGGTCGAGAGCGTCCGTGACGCCTATCTTGACCGCATCGATCTCGCCCCAACCCGACTGCGCGAGGACTGGGCGCTGCTCTGCGGTCGCCGCAAATCGACGCCATAATCTGGCGTGCATCTCACGACCCGGCAGGTGGAAAACCTGCACTGATTTCCGGTGGCTGCACCCGTACAGCCGCTATCCTCCCCCGCCCTAAAAGACGGGTTTTCTCGCGCAAGACTGATGAACTCTTTCGTACCATGCTCAAAGAAATGGTGCAGCGCGAAGGCCATCAGGTCCGCGCCGTGACCAACGGCAACGAGGCGCTCCACGCCATCGCGCAGCCGCCGCCCGATCTCATCATCACTGACATCCTGATGCCTGAAAAAGATGGCATCGAGCTGATAAACTACCCCACCGCGAGCGGCGGGGTATCAAGGTAGATGTAGCGCCCAAAGGGGCGGGGAATTAAACCCGCTTCGGATTAAAGAGCTGGAACAGCGCGGCAGCCAGATTCCAATCATCGCTGTTTCTGGCGGGCGCCGCGCCATCAGTCTGGAATTCAATCTGGAATCAGCTACGCTGATGGGGGTGCGGGCGACCCTGCCCAAGCCCTTGACCCACGAGGCACTGCGTCAGGCCATTGCGCAGGCGCTTCAAAAGGCATAAGCGGGACAGTCAACGACATGCCAACAAGGCAAACAACGATGCATCAATATCAGTGTTTCAAGCTAAACCAGAGCGCCGTGCTTGCGGCCCTGCTAGTTGGCGCGGTTGCTAGCGCACAGGCCGCCAGCTACTCGAATCTCTACATCTTTGGCGATAGCCTCAGCGATTCAGGCACCTTCGGGCCGATTCTCGATGTTGGCCGGAACGCACGCTTCACGACCAAACCCGGAACCGTCTGGGCGGAGAATCTTGGCGCCAGTTATGGCTTGTCGGTCACGCCCGCCTATACGGCGGAGCCGGGACGGATTGGTCCGCTGGTTTTCTCCCTGAACGCCAGCGGCAACAATTTTGCCGTCGGTGACGCCCGCATCAATGCCGCGCCGCCAAACCTCTCCGAAGCGGTGAACCTGCCATCGGTGCGGATGCAGGTCGATGGCTTTCTGGCGCGAGGGCCGCTCGACTCCAACGCGCTCTATGTCGTTTCGGGTGGACATAACGATGTTTTTGCCCAGCTTGGTGGCTCGCCGGTGGCCGCTCAAACGGCCATGATTACGGCGGCCAACGATCTGACGGCGCAGGTGACGCGCTTACAGTCAGCGGGCGCACGCAATCTGATCGTGGTCGGCATCATGGACATCAGCCAGACGCCGATTGGTCGTGCCCAGACGCCAACGGACGCGGCTCAACTCAATGACCTGATCACGACGTTCGAGACCAGTTTAACGTCGGGACTGGCTGGGAAGAACCTGCTCTATTTCGATACGGGCAGACTACTCGACACGGTGCTTGCCAACCCGGCAGCTTACGGATTCACCAACACCACGGATCCAGCCTGCGGCGAGGTCAATGCGCTGCAATGTCAGGTTCCGGCTGATGGACACCTGTTTGCTGACAACAAGCATCCATCCACCAGCATGCACAGCGTGATTTCCGACTGGGTGTCTGCCTCGCTGGATGGAGCGAACCGCATGGGTCTGTTGTCGCAGGTGGCGTTGGCGTCTTCCAGTGCGCAATGGAACGCGATTGACACGCGAATGCTGGCGTTCCAGAACTTCTGGCTACCACGGCCAGGGGGTCTTTGTCACCGGCGATTATGCCGCGTCCGACCACACTGTCTCTGCCGGTTTGCCGTCGGCGGATAGCGACGGTGGCAGCGTGGTATTGGGGTATGAAAAGGCGTTCACTGACCAGTTCTTTGGCGGCGTGACCCTGGGTTACAGCAACGCACCCTTTGATCTGGACAACCATCAGGGAACGGTTGAATACGATGCGTGGGCGCTATCCGCTTTCGCCTCGCACACATTCGGCGCGTTTTATGCCAACGCCTTAGCGACCTATTCCTGGCTTGATTTTGAAAGCAGGCGCAACATCGCGCTCGGCCCCTTCATCACCCGCGAACAGGGTGAGACCAACGGCAACCAGTTCGGCGTGAAAGGGCAACTTGGCTACACCTTCACCAGCGGCAACATCGTCCATGGCCCACTCATTGGTCTGGCCTGGGAACGCGCCACGGTCAACGGCTTCAGCGAACAATCAAGTAGTGTGACGGCCATGACCTTTGGCGACCAAACCCGCGAATCGCTGCGCTCGCGGATCGGCTGGCAGATCGCCACCGCAACCAGTTGGTCAGGCGTGATCCTGCGTCCTTATGCCCAGCTCACTTATGACTACGAACACCTCGACGATGCGCGCACCTACCGCGCCGGCTTTGTCGGCGGAAGCTCCGCTCTGGAGATCGCGACGGCGAACCAGACCGGCGGCTATGGCACCCTGCTCGTCGGCGTCGATGCCGACCTGACCAAGACCCTGCGTCTGGGTCTCTGCGCTTCAACGACGATTAACCAACCGGATGCGCACAACTCAGCGATCAGCGTCACGCTTGGCGCTGCATTCTGACGCCATCCTATTCAGCGGATTGCGCTGCTTTGAAAGCCGATTGAACATGACCGAAGCACAACGCCGTCTCCTGCAACAGCAACTGTGGAACATTGCCAACACCCTGCGCGGCAAGATGAACGCCGACGAATTCCGGGATTACATCCTGGGCTTCATCTTCTACAAATATCTCTCGGAAAAAATCGCCCGCTACTGCGACAACGAGCTGCTTAAAGCCGATGGCGTCAAATTCATTGACCTGGACGAACACAGTGCAGCGGGTCAGGTGATGATTGAAGCCGCCCGCGAGGCGGCAATCGATGAATTGGGCTACTTCCTCAAACCGTCTGAACTCTTCCATGCCATCGCCCTGAAGGGCAGCAACCGGCAGGATCGGAATGGCGAAGGCGACAGCTACAACTTCATCCTGGGTGATCTGACCAAAATCCTCAAGAACATCGAACAAAGCACCCTCGGTCACGACAGCGCCGATGACTTCAGCAACCTGTTTGAAGACCTTGACCTGACTTCATCCAAGCTCGGAGCCAACGAAAAGGCCAAAAACGAGCTGGTCGCCACAGTGTTGGTGCATCTCGACAAGATCGATTTCAAGCTGGATAGCGACAGCAAAGCTGATGTACTTGGCGATGCCTACGAATACCTGATCGGCGAATTCGCCAGCGGCGCGGGCAAGAAAGCCGGTGAGTTCTACACCACCCAGCCGGTGTCCACCCTGCTTGCCAAGCTGGTGACGTGCAACCGTCGCCATCTGAAAAGCGTCTATGATCCGACCTGCGGCAGCGGCTCGCTGCTGTTGCGGGTCAAGCGCGAAGCCGAACAGGTGCAGATGATTTATGGGCAGGAACTGAATCGCACCACGTACAACTTAGCTCGCATGAATATGATCCTGCATGACGTGCATTACGCCGATTTCGACATCAAGCAGGACGACACCCTGGAGCATCCGCAACATCTCGGATTGCAGTTCGACGCCATCGTTGCCAATCCACCGTTTTCCGCCCACTGGAGCGCCAATCCGCTGTTCATGAGCGATGACCGCTTTAGTCAGTACGGGCGTCTCGCACCAGGGACGAAAGCTGATTTTGCTTTTGTGCAACACATGCTGTCGCACTTAGCCGAGGATGGCAGCATGGCCGTGGTGTTGCCGCATGGCGTGTTATTTCGGGGTGCAGCGGAAGGCCACATCCGCCGCTATCTCATCGACACGCTGAATGTGCTGGACGCCGTGATTGGTCTGCCAGCCAACATTTTCTACGGCACCAGTATTCCCACCTGCGTGTTGGTGCTGAAAAAGTGCCGCAAGTACCCGGATGACATCCTGTTTATCGACGCCAGCCAGCACTTCGATAAGGTCAAAACGCAAAACATCCTGCGCCCGGCACACATCGACAAGATCATCGCCACGTACAAGGCACGAACCAATGCGGACAAATACAGCCACGTTGCCAGCTTGAACGTCATTGCGGACAACGCTTACAACCTCAACATCCCGCGTTATGTCGATACCTTCGAGGCTGAAGCAGAGATTGATTTGGCCGCAATCTCGGTGCAGTTAGCCACGCTGAAGGCGGCGAGCCAGGATACCGACCGCACTATTGCCGCGTTCTGCCAGGAGCTAGGAATTGCGCCGCCACTGTGACGATCACGAGAGCCGACTACTATGATCACGATCAATCTGAGTCCTGACCTTGAATCGCATCTCCGAACCATCGCCCAACACGCCCGGACATCTGCCGATGACATGGTGTGCCGGATCGTCAGCGACTATATCGCCCAGCAACTGCTCACGACTGACCGTTCAGGTGACGTAGACATTCCGCCGATCACGCGCTCATTGATCGGCGTGATCAAACAGACCACCATCGACGAGACGGATTATCAGCGTTATCGAAAGGACAAATACGGTTGAAGATTCTGTTCGATACCAATGTCATCCTCGACGTACTCATGCAACGTGAACCCTTCGCGGCATCCGCCATTGCGTTGTTTGCCCTGGTGGAAGAAACATGTTAATCAACATGGAAAACTTCCCAGGGATCCGGGGAAATCAACATTGAATTTTTTCCACCCCGGAGTAGCGCAACCTACCGGCTTTTTGGCCGGAGCAACTTGGGGTGATCAGGATGGAATTCATTGCCGACATCAG
>CAIUAY010000201.1 GCA_903897335.1 uncultured Chromatium sp.
CGCTTCGTTCATCGCTTCACCCCTCGGTTGTTCGTCACTTCCAAGGGTAAAAGAAGGGCGGAGCGTTTGCCGCCACCTTCAGCAACGCTGATGACCTACTCGGTTACAGGGTTTTGGCCGGAACGATGATCAAGGCCGAAAATAAAAATAGCTCGTCTGCCATTCAGTTCGTCGCCATTGAGTTTATCAAAGGGGCTGTTCCTGATCGCCTTCCTGTCTGCCGTATTCGGACTCGGCGGCTGTCAGAAAGAAGGAACGGCTGAACACGCTGGAAAAAAAATGGATCAAGCGGCCGAAAAAACGGGCAACAAGCTGGACGCGGCGAAGGCATCGCTAAGTGAGAAGGCTGAAAGAACCGGAGACTACATGGACGATTCGGGGATAACCGCCAAGATCAAGGCGGAAATCCTGCGAGACCCGTCGCTGAAAGTCTTTCAGATTCACGTCAGCACCACGAATGGTGTCGTGACGTTAAGTGGCATCGTTGATTCTCAGTTGAATATTGATCGAGTAGTGGACTTGGCTCGCGGTACCGAGAATGTGACATCAGTCGAGAATAAGCTGGTTCTCAAGTAAGCGAGCGAGAGACCTTCGAACGGTCTATCAACAATCTCCGTTCGGCGCAGGTGCCGACTGAGCCACCATACACTGCACAATAAAGGGAAATGTCATCATGAATCACGACCGCATTCGTACCAGACTCACGGGCATGGCCGCTGCGGCTAGTCTGTTCCTCGGCGCATCGTTTGTGGGTGTCGACACGGCGTATGCCCGATCCGACGAAGGCTGGCGTCCGGATCCCACTCAGCGCGTCGAGACACAAATCGAGCGAATGGCCAAGGATCTCGATTTAACCGAGGCACAACAAACGGAGATTCGCAAGATCATGGCGGCCGAACAAGCCCAGCGCGACCTGCAACGTTTAGAGACCCGCAAACAGATCAATGGCGTACTGACCGACGCGCAACGAACCAAGCGCGAGGACATGGTGCAGGCGCGCATGGACCGCGATCTGGAACGGATGACCGACCGACTCGATCTCACCGACGACCAGGTCATCAAGATCAAGGCGCTATTCGACGAACAGCAGACGAATCCCGAACTGACCCGAACCCAACTGCGCGAGCGCATCGCGGCAGTCCTGACTGATGAGCAACGCTCAAATATCAAGGATCGGAAGCATCCTGACTGCGACCGCTAAACATCACAGCCGACGTGGCACCGCCCCTTTCTGGGCGTTCCACGTCGGCAGTTGTCTTGTTTTTAAAGGATGAATGTAGACGTGGCAATGACACAACGAACTACAACAGGCTTACTGGTGATGCGGCTCAGCCAAGTGCAAACCCGTTGCGTGACCGTGTCGGCGTGCGGAGCATGGAAGACTCCTTTTATTGGACACGTTAGGGCACCATACTCATTGCCTTGCGCTGATCCCGATCAGCACCCCAAATCCAATACAACGAGGAGGCGAAGTGATGATCCAGGCTCATACAAAAGTCGTTCCACGCCTCGGTCTGCCACTGACAATAACGCGGTTGGACATGGACTGGTCGGCGCAACTATTGATTCTGTTAGGCGTGTGTGAGGAATATCAGAGTAGTGTGATTGGGGTGGCGCGTCTGTGTGCGGCCATCCGCCGCGAGCGGGATCTCGATGCCATCCTTCAGCCCTCGCTGGCCGAGATGCGGGATGCCAATCAATCGCTCCGACAGGAGGTTCTAGGCTTGCTTGGCAACCTCGCCGGATGCATTGAGAACACCACGGCTGACGTCGAGAGCGGCAGATAGACGCCGTACTAATCGTCCATGCGTAAGAAATGGATTTTGACGCTCGTCATCCTTGTGCCGCTGTCCGTTGGTGGCCTTCTTTGGTGGCGTGAGGCGCCGGTCGCCGTCACCGTCGTCCATCCCACACGCGGCCCCGCCGTCGAGGCGATCTACGCGACCGGCAGCGTGGAGCCCACGGTCATGCTGCCGATCGCCTCGCGGGCGGCGGGGGATCTGGTCGAGCTGCAAGTCGACGAGGGCGATCAGGTGCGCAAGGGACAGACCCTGGCCCGGCTCGATGACGCCGATTTGGCCAACACGGTGCAGGAGCTCGACGCACGAGCACACTTGGCGCGGCTGAATCTCCAACGCATGCAGGAACTGGTGCAGCGCAAGGTCGTGGCCACCGTTGAGGTCGACCAGGCACGCGCCGACCTGGATGCCGCCGAGGCCGTGCTGAGACGCGCCAAGGCGCAACGCGGTTTCATGACGCTCACGGCACCCGCCGATGGTCTCATCATCCGCCGCGATGGCGAGGTCGGTCAGTTCATCCCGGCGGGGCAGGCGGTGTTCTATCTCTCCTGCTGTGCGCCGCTGCGGGTCACGGCGGAGGTGGACGAGGAAGACATCCCACGAGTGCGGGTGGGGCAGACGGTCGTCCTGCATGCGGATGCCTTGCCGGATCAGGTGTTCGATGGCGACGTCAGTCAGATCACACCCAAGGGCGACCCGGTTGCGCGCACCTTCCGGGTGCGTATTCGCCTCGCTGAACCGGCGGGCTTGCAGATCGGCATGACGGTCGACGCCAACCTGATCGTGACCGAGCGACAAGACGCCCTGCTGGTGCCGTCCACCGCCATCCAGAACGGCGCGCTCTGGCTGGTGGCGGACGGCAAGCTGCACCGCCAGACGGTGCGCATCGGCGTAGCCGGTGCGCTTCGCACCGAAATCCTCGACGGCTTGCCGCCAGACGCCCAGGTCGTCGCCACACCCTCCGAAGCCCTTCGGGATGGCGCCACCGTGCGCATCCGCCCACCCGACACTGCGCCTCAGCCCTGATGCGCATCCAGCTCCAGGTCGCGCTTACCCATCTCACCGGGCGGCGGCGCCAGACGCTGGTCTCGCTCACCGGCGTGGTGCTCGGAGTCGCCTTCTTTCTGGCGGTGTCATCCCTGATGCGCGGCTCCGAGCAGGACTTTATCAAACGTCTCGTCGACAACAGTCCGCACATCACCGTCTCGGACGAGGTGCGCCGACCCCGGACCCAGCCGGCCGAGCGGCGCGGGATCGATGGGGCGGTCAAGATCCGCAACCTCAAGCCGCAGACTGAGACGCGCGGCATTCGTGGGTACCGCGAGAAGCTCGCGCTGATCGAGGCGGCTCCAGGGCTGCGGGTCGCCCCGGTGCTGGTCGGTTCGGCCGTGCTCACCTTCGCCGGGCGCGAGGAGGGCGTTACCCTCTCGGGCATCGTGCCGAAGACGATGAAGACCGTGTCCACTATCCAGGACAAGATGATCGCGGGGTCGCTCGACGCGCTCGACGTCAACCCCAACGGCATCGTCATCGGCACCGGGCTGGCCGAGAAATTCAACCTCGGGCTCGGCCGCAACCTGACCGTGGTGGCCGCCAGCGGCGCCAGTCGCGCCATGAAGGTGGTCGGCCTCTTTCGCACCGGCAATGCCTCGGTCGACGAGACCCAGACCTTCACCCTGCTCAAGCGCGCGCAGGTTCTATTCGAGCGGCCTAACCGGGTCAATCGGTTCCTGATCCAGCTCGACGACGCCTATGCCGCGCGCGCGGTCGCCCACCGCATCGAGGACGCCACCGGCGACAAGTCGGTCTCCTGGGTCGAGGCGTCGGAGGACATCCTGAGCGTGCTGGTGGTGCGCAACATCATCATGTACAGCGTGGTGGCGGCGATCCTGGTCGTGGCCTCCTTCGGCATCTACAACACCCTCTCGACCATCGTGCTGGAGAAGACCCACGACATCGCGATCCTCAAATCCATGGGCTTTCACGCCCGCGACGTGCGGCTCATCTTCCTGTTCGAAGGGGTCATCATTGGCCTGATCGGCAGCCTCTTCGGCCTGGCCATGGGGGCCGGACTCATGCACGTCCTGTCGCTGGTCCAGATCAAGCCGCCGGGCGTCTCGGAAAAGGTCTTTCTGCCGATCTGGTGGGGTGCGCAGCAATTCGCCCTGGCCACGGCCTTCGCCATGACCTCCTGCATCCTCGCCGCCTGGCTCCCGGCGCGACGCGCCGGGCGGGTGCATCCGGTGGAGATTCTGCGGGGCGCGGCGTGAGCGCGGTGCTGCGTGCGGAGAACCTAGTCCGCATCCTGCCCGGCGAGGTGCCGGTGACGCTGGTGAACGACATCAGTCTCGCCATCGAGCGCGGCGAGTTCATCTGCATCATGGGACCGTCGGGGTCGGGCAAGTCCTCGCTGCTCTATCTGCTGGGTCTGCTTGATGTCCCGACCTCGGGGCAGGTCTGGCTCGATGGCGAGGAGACCTCGCGTTATGGCGAAGACGATCTGGCGAACCGCCGACTGGAAAAGCTGGGGTTCGTGTTCCAGTTTCATTTCCTGCTCGCCGAGTTCACGGTGATCGACAACGTCACCCTGCCGATCCGTCGCCTCGGGCGGCTCAATGCGTCCGCCGCCCGCGCTCGGGGTCTGGAGCTGCTGGATCGGTTGGGCGTGGTCGAGCAGAGCGCCAAGTACCCGCACCAGCTCTCAGGCGGGCAGCGCCAGCGCGTCGCCATCGCCCGCGCCCTGGCCAATGACCCGCTGATCCTGCTGGCCGACGAACCGACCGGCAATCTGGATTCGGCATCGGGCGGCACGGTGCGGCAGATCCTCAAGGATCTGGCGCATGAGATGGGCAAGACGGTGGTCGCGGTGACCCATGATGCATCCTTTGCGGCCGCTGCGGATCGGCGCATTGGGATCGTCGACGGTAAGATTGATGCCGACTGGCGACCGGGGTAAACGCCGTCGAGATATCCAACGCGGGTCTGAATCCATGGTCAGCGCGGGTGGTGTCGGAGGGATTTCGACAGCAGAGTTCGATTCGGCGACGAGCCATCATTCGTCGGCTCTAGCTTGGCAAGTCGCCCTTCGCCGGCGGCTCTTCCCTCTCGATCCGATCGCCTTCCTGGGATTTCTTCAGTGAGTTCATGCGCCTGAAAACTGCGTCACATCAGGTAGAATTCATCGCGGCCTGAAAAGTCGGACATCGCGTGCGCCTGACAGCTTTGGTTCTCATTGGACACCGCCATCCTGTTAGTCTGTCTCGAATGTGGTCGTTTCAGCAAGCGCCCTGCCAAAAGGGCGTGTCAACGATCGCCGATGTTTTCCAACGTGGTCGGTACACCGATTTCTCCAGGAGCGCATGGATACCAGAACCATTTTTGCATCCGCTCTGGCCGTTTCGCTGGCAATCAACGTCGGCATGGCCGTTGTCTTCTGGACACGCCGCACGTATCCCGGCTTCGGCGACTGGCTGACGGGATCTTTGTGCCGGACGGCCGCATTGATCCTCTTCCTGCTTCCTCGCGATCAGTTTCCGCCCTGGCTCACAATCATCCTGCCGAACTACCTCATCCTCCTCGAACTGATGCTCTACATTCGAGGCACACACCGCTTTCGAGGCATCCCGGTTCGCCTCGGCTGGGGGATCATCGTCTCCCTGTCTTTCGTCGGCCTGTTCGTCTATTTCTCTTATCGCGTTCCAAGCCTCAGTTCCCGCCTCCTGATCATGTCGATTTATTGGGGCTTGTTGGAGTGTTGGCTCGCCTGGCTGCTGCTGACCCGGCGCCCAGCGTATTTCGGTTCTGCGGATTGGTTGCAGGCCGGTGTCTGGATCGTCTTGATCGTGTCAAATGCTGTCCGCTTCGGGTTGGCCTGGACGTCGGCGCAGACGCTGGAGCCGGGCATCACGACGCTTCCTCTCTCTCAAAAAATTTTGTTTTTGTTGACAATAATGAGCTTCTTCCTGATCGCCTGGAGCCAGAAGGTGATGAATGCGCAGCGACTGGAATACGACTATCAAATGAGTCAGGAGCAACTGGTGCAGGCCGCTTACCACGACACCCTGACCGGACTGCCTAATCGGCGCTTACTGTATGACCGGCTCGCGCTGGCCCTGGCCAACAGCAAGCGCAGCGGGCTTGGCGGTGCGCTGATCCTGCTCGATCTCGACAACTTCAAGCCGCTCAACGACCTGTATGGTCACGCGACGGGAGATCGATTGCTCATCGAAGTCTCCCGCCGACTCAGCGGTAGCGTACGCGAGGCCGATACGGTCGCACGCCTCGGCGGCGACGAATTCGTGGTCGTGCTCAACGGTCTCGATGCGGATGAAGCGGTCGCGGAGGGACAGGCGAGGGCCATCGCCGAAAAGATTCGTTCCGCGCTGGTGCTCCCCTATCGTCTGACGGTGACGCACGATGGCGAAGCCGAGACCATTGTCGAACATCGCTGCACGGCAAGCATCGGCGGCGCCTTGTTCGACCAGCAGGACACCGACCAGGAGCAGATCCTCAAGCGCGCCGACCAAGCGATGTATCGAGCGAAGGATAGCGGACGCGATTCGGTGGTCTTCTTTGGCAAAACGTCGCAGCCGGCCGACCTGGCCGGCTCGGCCAGTTTCGTACACTTGCATTGGCACTCCGCCTATCAATGCGGACACCCACTGATCGATACTCAACATCGTGGACTGTTTGAGGCCGCCAACAGGCTTTTAACCGCCATGCTCTCCGAACACTCAAAGGATGAGGTGGCGATGCTGATTGATCTGCTGATGCGTGATCTTTCCCAGCATTTCAAGGACGAGGAAGATCTCATGAAGGCCGCCTGTTTCCCCGGTGCCGCTGAACACGCTGTCATCCATCGCCAGCTTGTCGAGACGGCTATCGATCTGGTCGCTCGCTTTCATGCCGGTATGCTTGGCATCGGCGAACTCTTCCAGTTTTTTGCCCAGGACGTGGTCGCCCGGCACCTACTCACCGAGGACCGAAAATTTTTCTCCTATTTTGATGAACGGCACTGAAGGGTGATCCGACGCACCAAACCTCACGGCGATCGGGGTGTCAACGCCGCTCAGGATGCGTGACTGGACTCCGAGTCGCCCTCGCGACGTAACCACTTTTTGATCCGGGCTCGTCCCGTTCCGGGGGGCACGGCGTCGGGACTCCGCCCCGTTGCCACTCCGGCGCGACGCCTACCCGGGACGACCGGCCATCGTTTCGCTCTCCATGGCCGGGGCAGCGGACGCGGTATTCAACTGCGCCCAGAGCGGGACAACACCCTCTCGACCATTGTGCTGGAGAAGACCCACAACATCGCGATCCTCAAATCCATGGGTCATCAACCCACCAACACCTGTCTGATTGCTGCGCACAGCACGCCTAATTCATCATCCGTGATGACATAGGGTGGCATCAGATAGATCAGGCGTCCGAATGGACGCACCCAGACGCCCTGTTCGACAAAACGGCGCTGGATTTCACGCATTTTTACCGGCTGTTCCATCTCTACGACGCCAATCGCGCCAAGCACCCGCACTTCCGCGACCCCCGGCAGTTCGCGGCAGGGTGCCAAACCCTGAGTTAAACCCGACTCGATCCGCCAGATGGTTGCTTGCCAGTTGCTTGCCAGCAGTAATTCGATGCTAGCGTTGGCGACCGCGCAGGCGAGCGGATTGCCCATGAAGGTCGGGCCATGCATGAAGACGCCGGGCGTTCCGGCAGAGATGCCGTGCGCGACCCGCGAGGTGGCAAGCGTCGCCGCAAGCGTCAGATAACCACCGGTCAGCGCCTTGCCAAGGGTCAGGATGTCGGGCGCGATGTCGGCGTGTTCGCAGGCAAAGAGGCGTCCGGTGCGACCAAATCCGGTGGCAATTTCATCCGCGATCAGTAGCACATCAAAGCGGTCGCAAAGGTGGCGCACCTGCGCCAGATAGTCCGCGCTGTAGAAGCGCATCCCTCCGGCACCCTGCACGATGGGTTCAAGAATCACGGCGGCCAGTTCGTGCTGGTGACGTTCGATCAGCGCCGCAAAGGGTACGATGTCGTCCGGCTGGCAGGGTTCGCCAAAGCGGCTGAACGGTGCCGGGGCAAAGATCTGCTGCGGCAAGACACGGCTGAACAGATGATGCATCCCAGTAACTGGATCGCAGACTGACATGGCGTTAAACGTATCGCCGTGATAGCCCGAACGGATGGTCAGGAGTCGACATTTATCGGCGCGACCCTGCGCGATCCAGAACTGGAGCGCCATCTTGATGGCGACCTCGACGGCTACCGAACCGGAATCGCAGAGAAAAACATGCTGCAATGGAGCTGGGGTTAGCTCGACCAGCGAGCGGATCAGACGCACGGCGGGTTCGTGGGTCAGGCCGCCAAACATGATATGCGCCATCTGTCCAAGCTGGGTCTGGATCGCCTGATTTAGCACCGGATGGTTGTAGCCATGAATGGCGCACCACCAGGATGCCATGCCGTCGATCAGGCAGCGACCGTCCATCAGCTCCAGTCGACAGCCATCCGCTGCCCGCACCGGATACACCGGATCGTGATCAAGGGTTGAGGTATAGGGATGCCAGGCATGAGCCTGGTCGATGGCGAGAAGTTCGGTGATGTCCATCTGGAGAGTTCTCCGCTCGTGTGCTTGAGCGTTTTACGGCACGGATTGTCTTAGATGGCGTCTTTAGAATTAAGGCATTAAAAGCTCATGCCCACGCCACCGCCAAGATGGCCGCTGCCACCACCGATGCCGATACTGATCACAGGCCATGCGGAATAAACGACATTTTCGGTCGGCGGCTGCGGCCAAAGCCGGATGGTGGTGTCTTCAAGAACCGGAAATTGGCTCTGTGCGCCTGCATGGCGTGAACGGCTGACATCCAGGATGCGCCCGGTGACGGTTACTTGGCGACCCACGCGATAATCCGCTGGTTCCAGATAGCCAGAATGTCTGGCAAGAAAGCGTCCGTGCGTCTGGCCGTGCGTTGCGGGACGTCCGCAGGCGTCGAGTGGAGTGGCCATGATGTCCAGCTCGGTATCGGTCTTGCGATTGCGGGTATCAAGGATGACGCCACCCCAGCTCACGACATCACCGCGCCCGCCCGCCGCCACATTGGCTGGCGTCAGGTTAAGGTTGCCGACAGGCTTGACGCAGACTTCTCCGGTGGCGCACCCCGTCAGAAAGCTGCCAGTGAATAGAAGCGCGATGAGAGGCGATGCGGTCATGATGAACCTTACCAATACCAGGAGCCGGGCGCGAAGCCAGGCCAGGGGGAAAAGAAAGGGTATGGCGCGAGATAGAATTGCGGCGGAATGGGCTCTGGCCAGAGATGCTGTGTTTCACTGGCTACGACCGGATAGTTGTAGGGGAAGTCGCCAACTGGACGAACTTCAACTTTGGTGATCGTTCCCACCACGGTCAGGAGCCGATCTAACGGATAGTCGCTGGGATCTTTGAAACCCGCGAATTCAACGATAAAACGTCCGATCCCGCCGACTTCGGTATTCGGCTCGCCGAAACGATCCAGCGGTTTTGCAAGCACTTCGATTTCAGTGGTTTCAGAACGATTGCGCACCTTGAGAATGCTGCCGCCCCAGCGTACCCGTTGACCGAGATATTGCGCTGGTTGCGCCTGTACCTCGGCCAGACCTGGACTCGTTGCAATGCCATCACGGATAACGACGGGTACCCCGCTGGCACAGCCAGCAAGCCAGACAAGCATGACGGGCAATAACAGGCTAATCACCAGTCTGTGGTGATGGCCGCTGAAACGGGCATCGAAGAATTCTGCCGTATCTGACATGCGTTTTTTCAGGATGAATTGCCTGAGAGCGCTAACCTTGGCGTACCTGGCGATACACGTCCATTTCATCTAGCGTCAGATGCCGGGCATCCTCTTCGAGCATGACCGGAATGTCATCGCGGATCGGATAGGCAAGCTGCGCGGAAAGCGAGATGAGTTCATTGCGGTCGTTGCTGAGGATGAGTGGGCCTTTGGTGACAGGACAGACAAGAATATCAAGCAGTTTTTTATCTAGCATGGGGGCGTGTGCTCCACTGGATGATGGCATATAAGAAAGTCGTGCCGATGGGGTGGAACTGGAAGTTTAACCGTCTAACGGCGTTGGTGGCGAGTGTCACGGTTCTTGAAAGGTTTGGCACGGTCTGGTCATTAATCAATGATCTGCGGGTTATTGATTAAGATCATTGACTACAAGCAATCTACACTCAATGCGCGGTTTCGCGTAAACTGTACCGAAAGCTATGGTTCGCTTTCACTTGAGCCGCGACTGCAAACGCGACCTGTGCCAATGACTGTCCGAGGGGTTTGCCGTTTTTTGGCAAAGCCACTGAATCCTAGGTTTAACTGACTTGCCGCCTACGTCTGGAGGAGTGCCTGCCATGGTCGTTTTTGCACAACTGCATTCACAAAATCACAAGATTACTGAGCTTTCAAACGTCTTTCTGTATCTGGTGCATGAGCGTTCCATGTGCGACACCGATGTTGCCTGCGATGTCTTTTTCGACCTCACCAATCGGATCAAAGAACATATGGAACTGGTTGACCGGGAACTTTGCGGAAAACTGATTTCAAACCCTGACCAGTCAGTCAAAAACACGGCCAATCGCTTTCTGTCTGGATCAAGCGAAATCAAACGCATTTTCAACGCCTATGTCAAACAGTGGTGTTCGCAGAAGCGCCATTCGCTGACGATCGGCGACTATACGGCGTTCGTCCAGGATACCGAACAGATGTTTGCGCTGGTGATGGATCGGATTCAGCGCGAGACTGAATATCTCTATCCGCTCATTCGTAAACTGGAAGGCCAAACCAGACAGGTAGCCTGAAGCCATCAACCCGCCCTGCGCCAGGGTCGGCGTGGCTTGCTGTGATGAGACCAGTTTAGCGCCCGCTATCGTCGGGCGCTTTCCTCCGCGAATCCAAAATTCTTGCCCGTTTTTTCACCTTCCTTGATGTTTCTGGCATCAGGTGGCGCTCTCGTTCTTTCAGTTTGCGCCCAGCTTCCTGGCACAAACCGGTTGTGATGCGAAAAAATACTTGTTGCACCCGGTATACAGCTATTAGGAATCGGGCTGTTTCAGGCTACAATCCCACCGTTAAACCCACTCTTTGTGGGTCTTTTTGACAACGACCCAAATGGGCTGTGCACTTCCGCCAACTGCCGGATGTTCTCTTGATACGGGGCAGGCTGTATCTGGCGAACGTCACACTTATGTATCAGTTATACATCGAGATTAAATTAACATGACTCCTCGTATGATCAGACTTCTATCCTTTGGCCTGGCGCTGGCGTTCGTCAGCAATGTCTGGGCGGGAGAAGGAACCAGTATCGCAGAACCAGCTCCGGTCGAAGGCGCTCCAGGCGAGTTCACCTTTGCTGCCGTCGTGCGGCGCGCGGCTGAACTGGCAACGCATCCTTATTCGCCTGATCGCCCGGCATTGCCTGACTATCTGTCCAATTTGGACTATGACCGTTACCGTGATATTCGCTTCGATGTCACCCGCAATCTATGGCGCAACGAAGGCCTGCCGTTCCAGGCCAACTTTTTTCACCGGGGGTTCCTGTCCAAGGATCGAGTCACCATCAATTTGATCGAGGATGGCCAGGCCACGCCAGTCGCCTTTCGTCACGATCTGTTTAACTACGGCAGAAACCTGGTTCCCGACGACATGCCGAGTGATCTCGGATTCGCCGGTCTGCGCTTGATGTACCCGATTAATCGTGATGATCTCTTTGATGAGGTCGCGGTGTTTCAGGGCGCAAGCTATTTTCGAGCCGTTGCGCAAAGTCTCAACTATGGCATCTCTGCCCGCGGACTTGCCATCGACACCGGGCTTCCCAGTCAGGAAGAATTCCCGGTTTTCCGTGAATTCTGGATTCGCAAGCCTGATCAGGATGCCACTGAAATCACCGTGTATGCTCTGATGGACAGTGAAAGCGTCTCTGGTGCTTATCGTTTCGTCATTCACCCTGGCATCGAGACCGTCATAAATGTCAAAACGCGGCTATTTTTCCGCCAATCGGTTAAAAAGCTGGGGATTGCACCCCTGACCAGCATGTTTTTCCACGGCGAAGACACGGATCGCTTCATGGATGACTTTCGACCCGAAGTTCACGATTCCGATGGGCTGATTATTGAAACCAGCCACGGAGAGCGCATTTGGCGTCCACTCGTCAATCCAGTCGGACTACGGGTCAGCACCTTCCAGGTCGAGAATCCACGCGCATTCGGTCTGCTTCAGCGTGACCGCGAGTTCACCAGCTATGAAGATCTCGAAGCACACTACCAGAATCGCCCAAGCGCCGTGGTCGAGCCGATTGGTGACTGGGGCAAAGGAGTCGTCGAACTGGTCGAAATTCCGAGCAATGCCGAGCGTTATGACAATATTGGCGCGTACTGGATTCCGGAGCAACGCACCAGACCTGGAGATGAACTGGAATTTGCCTATCGTCTGCGCTTTACCAAAAATCCTGAGGCCGGAATGCTCGGTGGTCGTGTCATCTCGACACGCATTGGTGCTGGTGGAACCGACATCCTGGATTCTGGCAGGCGTAAATTCGTGGTCGATTTTGCCGGCGAGACACTGACCAATCTGGATTCGGCATCGCCTGTCGATGCCATGGTGTTTACCACGTCTGGCCAGTTATCCAAGCCAATCGTGCAGGCAAACCCAGAGACGCATGGTTGGAGGTTGTTCTTTGAATTGACGCCGGATGGCAATACTCCCGCCGATCTGCGCGCCTTCCTGCGTCATGGTGATGACACGCTAAGCGAGACCTGGAGCTTCCGATGGGTACGCGAATAGGCGCGTCGTTTCCGGATGGCACCGAGATGCTGGCTGCCGACTGGCAGCCTGCGTCACAGCGGGTCAGCGATTACCTGACCGCCATGGGTGTCAGCGAACCGCTCGACATGGAGCGTCTTGTCGCGCAGGTGCGCCTGCGCGTTGACTCCCGCGCAATTGCTGCGCCGCTTGAAGATATTGTGGAATCTGCGATCGAAGAAACCCATGCGCTGCTCGATGAATGGTTGGTCGCCGAGCTGGGACATGAGGCGGATGCCAATAACCTGGAGGCTGCCCGTGCGGCCGTGCTGAGTGGCCACGTCAGTGGCTGGAGCGCCCGCTGGGTCAGTTTCATAATTGGACTCACAGATCATTCACTGGCGCCGGCAATCCACGCACTCACGATTCTTCCTCTGCCCGAACCGGCTCCACTGGTCATGGATGCCAATGTGATCGATCTCTGCTGTCACCGTCTGCGCCGCCGGATTGCCGCCGCCATCTGTCGGTTCTTCTGTCATCCAGAGCTGCGAACGCCTGCTCACGGAGGATCGTCCTGATGCTCAACACCACCCGTCTCGCTGGGCTGGGGCGCTACTTGCACCGACCGGTGTTCTTTTTACTGGTGATCTTCACGACGCTCGGCGCAATGTCCCTGCTCACGGCCGCCATCCAGGACGGCGGCATCAATCCCGTCGAGCTGGCGCTGCTGATTCTCTACGCCATCCTGATGCTCTGGATCACGGCATCCTTCTGGACTGCCGCGCTTGGATTTGCGCGGATCATGCGGCGACTGTATCGCCGTGCGCCCGTCTCAGCGATTCAGGCACGCCAGGAAAATGCTGGCGAGCCATTCAAAACCGCTCTGGTGATGCCGGTCTACAACGAAGACCCCGAACGGGTCTTCGCCGGTCTGCGCGCCATGCATCAATCACTGATCGAGACCGGTGCCCACAATGGCTTTGAGATCTTCGTGCTCAGCGACACCCGCGATCCCGAAACCTGGATTCAGGAAGAGATCCAGTGGCGTCGCTGGGCACTTGAGCTTGGCCAGCCAACGCGACTCTTTTACCGTAACCGGGTCGAAAACACCGCCCGCAAGAGCGGCAATCTGGCCGACTTCTGCCGCAACTGGGGTGGTCGCTACCGTTACATGATCGTGCTCGACGCCGACAGCATCATGACCGCCGAAACCCTGGTGGAGATGGTGCGGCGCATGGAGCTGGATCGGCGCGTGGCGCTGATTCAGGTGCCACCGGTGCCGGTCAACCGTTCCTCGCTGTTCGCACGGATGCTGCAATTTGCCGGCAGTCTCTACGGCAGCATGTTCGCCGCCGGACTCTCTTACTGGCAGCAGGACACCGCCAATTTCTGGGGTCATAACGCCATTATCCGGGTGCGTCCCTTCGCTGAACACTGTGGACTGCCACAGTTGCCGGGTCACGAGCCGTTCGGCGGCGAGATCCTCAGTCACGATTTCGTCGAGGCCGCGCTGCTGGCGCGCGCGGGCTGGAAGGTACATCTCGCCGACGACCTCGGCGGCAGCTACGAAGAGATCCCACCAACTCTGATCGATTACGCCAAGCGTGACCGGCGCTGGTGTCAGGGGAATTTGCAGCACTCCCGCCTGATCCTGGCACGAGGCTTCAAATCCTTAAGCCGCATCCATTTCACGATGGGCGTGATGTCCTATCTCGCCTCTCCGCTGTGGCTGCTATTTCTGATCGCCACCGGTATTGAAGCCTATTTCAGGAGCCTCAAGGCACCAGTCTATTTTTTCGGGGACAACGTGTTTCCGGTCTGGCCACAGTCCTATGCCGTCGAGATGGCGACCGTGCTTTGGGTCACACTCGCCCTGCTGTTCCTGCCGAAGCTGCTCTCGCTGGTGCTGCTCGCTTTCGACCCCGTCCTGGCGCGACGTTTTGGCGGGCTTCCCAGAGCAGCACTCAGCGTACTGATCGAGAGCTTTTTCTCGGTTCTACTCGCTCCTGTGTTGATGCTGTTTCAGAGCAAGTTCGTGGCGGCGATCCTGTTGCGCACCACGGTCGGCTGGCCAACTCAGGAGCGTGGCGACCGTCAGACTGGGTTTGGCGAGGCGTTAGGCGCCCACGGCGTCCACACCCTGATTGCTGCGGTCGCGGGCGTGATGACCTATGTTTATGTCCCGAATTTTTTCTGGTGGTTCACGCCTGTGCTGGCGGGGCTTGCGCTCTCGATCCCGGTTTCTATGATCACCAGCCGGACAGGGCTTGGTCAGTTGACCCGGCGCGCCGGTCTTTTTCTCACCCCCGAAGAGTCTAATGAACCGCGTGTGCTCAAATTGCTGGAAGAACAACTGGCTGCGCCTAAAACAGCCGGGTTGGACATAGCAGGGAAGCGCGATGCCTGGTCGCAGGCGGTTTTGAATCCCGCGACTTACGCCCTGCATGCCTTCCTGCTACCCGATGAAACGCCAAACCGGCGTCGGCATCACGCGCTCGAAGGCCTGATCTTCAAGCTCCAGGACGAGGGCGCGGACAGTCTGACGACGCAGGAAAAGCGGACGTTGATCTCTCATCGCGACGGGCTTTATGAACTGCACACACTCTTGTGGGCGGGGTCATCTGTCTCCAGGTCTTCACGGACAGATCAGTGATTGTCTTCGTCTTGCTGTGTGTTAGGTGATTTACGCAAAAGATCTGACCAGCAATCGGCGAGCGTGAACCAGCCGAACACCATATCTTTGACTACGTCACGGCATCGCGCTCCCGGACAGTTACATGCACACACCAGATTACCAGGGCGGCGGCATCGTCAACCTGATGGCCAGCATCATCCAGGCGCGGGGTGGGGTCTCGGATGACCCGCCACTGAGCGGACTGCCAGCCGCGGAACTGGCACGGGCAACCAATCTGGTTCTGCTGGTGATTGATGGGCTGGGTGCTGACTGGCTGGCACGACATTCGCCATCGGGCATCCTCAACCGCGCCCGACACAGGACGCTCACATCAGTCTTCCCGCCAACCACGGTGGCAGCGATCACGACCTATCTGACTGGCGTGGCACCGCTTCAGCATGGCTTGACTGGCTGGCATACCTATCTGCGCGAGCTGGGCTGCGTCATGACAGTGCTGACCGGGAAACCACGTTATGGCGGCGTGTCCTATCGAGCGGCAGGCGTCGATCCGACGATGCTGTTTCAGCAGACGCCGGTTTTCGACCGCATCCGAACGCGCAGTGTCATCGTCGCGCCACACTTCATCGCCCGTTCTGATTTCAACCGGGCACACGCTGGTCGTGCCGAGATGGTCGGCTATGATGGGCTCGGAGATCTGTTCCGGCAGACGCTGCAAGTGCTACGCCCCAGATCGCGCTGGAAGCGTTCACGCCCGGCAAATCATCCAGCCTACCTTTATCTTTACTGGCCAGCACTGGACAGCATCGGGCATGCGCAGGGCATAGAGAGTGCGGCGGCAGTCGCGCATCTGGTCGAGATCGAAGCGGCACTTGCAGAGTTCATGACGGCAGCGGCGGGTACCGATACCCTGCTGCTGATCTGTGCCGATCATGGCCAGATTGATACCACGTCTGCCGACAATATTGAGCTGGCTGACCATCGCGAACTGGCGGATTGTCTGCTGCTGCCATTGTGTGGCGAGCCGCGAGCAGCGTTCTGCTATGTGCGCGCCAGTCGTGCGCGGGTGTTCGAGGAGTACTGCCAAACTGAGCTGAAGGATCGGGTGAATCTGATCCCAAGCCAGCAACTGCTGGAAAATGGGTTTTTCGGATGCGGAACGCCCCATCCCCGTTTCATGGATCGCATCGGCGATTACTGTCTGCTCCCGCATGGCGCTGGAGTCATCCGCGATCACTTGCCAGGCGAGACGCCGCATGTCCAGATCGGCGTTCATGGCGGCCTAAGCGAGGCAGAGCTGGAGGTGCCATTGTGCGTTTTGACGGCCTAATGCGCTTCACATCAATCCAAGCTGCAATCGTGCCTCGTCGCTCATATTGTCCTGACCCCAGGGCGGTTCCCAGACCAGTTCAACGCGCACCTGGCCGACGCCATCAACTCTGGTCACGGCACTCTGCACCATCAGCGGCATCATGCCAGCCACCGGACAGGCCGGCGCGGTCAAAGTCATGTCAATCGCCACATCGCCGTTCGGGGCGATGTCGATCACATAGATCAACCCCAGATCATAGATGTTAACCGGAATCTCCGGGTCATGGACATTGCGCAGTGCAGCAATAATCGGCTCGCGCAATGCCTCCACGTCGACCGGTTGCAGTGCATTATCCTGATCGAGACATCCCGCCTCTCCCAGTGCATCTTCCGGTACCGGGTCATGCCGACCGAAACCCATGAAGCGCGCCAGTCTGCTCATAATGACCTCAACTCAATCCAGTGGAGCGGATTCCAGCCGCTGACCAACCTGCCCGGAAACATGCTCACGCAGCAGCTCTGAGCTCAGGGTCTGGATAATCTCGCCGGCAAATCCCAGGCACAGCATGCGTCGTGCCAGAGCCGCCGAAATCCCGCGTGAACGCAGATAGAACAGCATTTCGGGTTCAAGCTGTCCGACCGTAGTGCCGTGGCTGCATTTCACGTCATCGGCGTGGATGTCAAGCTGCGGCTTGGTATCAACCTCGGCGCTTTCAGACAGCATCAGGTTGCGGTTAGACATAGCGGCATCGGATTTCTGGGCATGACGCGCGACAACAACATTCCCATCGAAGACCGCCCGCCCCCGGCCATAAAGGATGCCCTTAAAGTTCTCCCGGCTGGTGCAGCGCGGCACGGAATGGGTGACATCAAGGTGATAATCCATGAATTGGCGATCACCGGCCAGATACAGTCCCTGAAGCTCGCACCTGGCGTGTTCGCCGCGAAAATCTGTCACCAGATCGGTGCGTGACCAGCGGGCACCCAAACCAATGTTCACGCCCTGATAATGGCTTCCGGCATCCTGATTGAGATAGAGTCCGGTGAGATGGAAGGCGTTGGCGCTCTCCATCTGGATGCGCTCATGCCGGAGGATGGCATCGCAGCCAAGCGAGATGTCCAGCACGGCATTGGTGCAGTAGATTGAATCACCAAGACTGACATAGCGTTCGATCAGGATCGCTTGGGCGCCTTCGCCAAGGATGATCAGATGGCGCGGCTGCGCGACACGCGGCTCATCCATCCCCACCGAGAGATGGATCAGCTCAATTGGACGTTCCAGCATAGCCGCCCGTTCCAGCCGCACCACCAGACCGTCATCAAACCCTGCCGTATTGAGCGCCAAAAACAGCGGCTGTGGTTCGTCCTCGACCCCGGCTCTGAGCGCAGATAAAGGGCGGTTGAGATGATCGCGCACGGCATCGGGATCGGTGTCGAGAAGTGTGCGCAGACTGTCGAAACGCACCCCCTTTGGGATTTCGCCGGGCATCGACAGGTCAGGCGCATAACGACCGTTGACCAGCACGATGCGATGGCTGTCGAGCCCTGGGATCAGAATGTCTTCCAGATCATCTGGCGCCAGCGCGGTGATGGTTTCGTCAACCGGCGTGAAGCATTGCTCCAGCAGTCCTTTAAGGCTGGTATAGCGCCAATCCTCCTGTTTTGATGTCGGAATGCCCTGCTCGCCGATCTGCGCTCTGGACAGGCGGCGCTGGTCATCGAGCCAGTCAGCATGACTGACGGAATCGACAAGCCAGCTCCCGAAACCATTGGCAGTCAGATCAGTCATGCCGCCTGTCCTTCTGCGTCGATCCAGCCATAACCCTTCTCTTCGAGTTCGAGCGCGAGCTCCTTGCCGCCGGAACGGATGATGCGACCTTTCGACAGGACGTGAACAACATCCGGCTGGATATAGTCGAGCAGACGCTGATAGTGAGTGACCACGATCATCGACCGCTGCGGGCTGCGCAGTGCATTGACGCCATCGGCGACCACGCGCAGTGCATCGATGTCCAGACCCGAATCGGTTTCGTCAAGGATGGCGAGTTTAGGTTCCAGTAGCGCCATCTGAAAGATCTCGTTGCGCTTTTTCTCACCGCCCGAAAAACCGGCGTTGACGGCGCGTTTCAGCAGCGAGTCATCGAGATGCAGGATCTTCAGCTTGTCCTTGATCAGGCGCAGAAAAGAGACGGCGTCGAGTTCGTGTTCACCGCGTGATTTGCGGATACTGTTGAGTGCGGCCTTGAGGAAATAGGTGTTATTGACGCCTGGAAGTTCGACCGGATACTGGAAGGCCAGAAACAGACCCAGCCGGGCGCGTTCTTCCGGCTCCAACGCGAGCAGATCCTGACCTTCGAAGGTTGCTGAACCGGCGGTGACGGTATAGCCTTCACGCCCGGACAGAACATGGGCAAACGTACTTTTGCCCGATCCGTTCGGCCCCATGATCGCATGGACTTCACCCGGATTGACTTCGAGATTCAATCCTCTCAGGATCTCCTTCCCACCGACATCGGCCTTCAGGCCATTGACAACTAACATCATTCTCTCCAAATAGATTCCGTGCGATCAGTCATATCTTGCGTTCGGCACTTAGCACCGACCAGTCAAAACAAGACGGATAAGCCGCTGATCACCCATTTAACCAACCGCCCCTTCCAGACTGATGCTCAGGAGCTTCTGCGCCTCGACTGCGAATTCCATTGGCAGTTCGTTGAAGACTTCCTTGCAAAAGCCATTGACGATCATCGACACCGCATCTTCTGCGGTCAACCCGCGCGAACGGCAGTAAAAAAGCTGGTCGTCGCTGATCTTGGATGTCGTCGCCTCGTGTTCCATGTTCGCCGAGGGATTCCTCACCTCAATATAGGGAACCGTGTTGGCGGTGCAACAATCCCCGATCAACAATGAGTCACACTGGGTGTGATTGCGCGCACCGTCCGCCCGCTGGCCGATGCGCACCAGACCACGATAGGTTTGCCGCCCCTGGTTGGCCGAGATGCCTTTGGAAACAATGGTGGAACGGGTGTCCTTGCCGATGTGAATCATCTTGGTGCCGGTGTCGGCCTGCTGGCGACCCTTGGTCACGGCTACCGAATAGAACTCGCCGACTGATCCTTCGCCACGCAAGAGACAACTGGGATATTTCCAGGTAATCGCCGAGCCGGTCTCGACCTGAGTCCAGGAAATTTTCGAACGAGCGCCCCGGCAATCGCCGCGCTTGGTCACGAAGTTATAGATACCGCCCTTGCCTTGGGCATCGCCCGGATACCAGTTCTGGACGGTCGAGTATTTGATTTCGGCGTCTTCCATGACGATCAGTTCGACGACCGCCGCATGGAGCTGGTTCTCATCGCGCTGAGGTGCCGTGCAGCCTTCCAGATAGCTCACATAACTGCCAGCCTCGGCGACGATCAGGGTGCGCTCGAACTGCCCGGTATTGCGGGCATTGATACGGAAATAGGTGCTGAGTTCCATCGGGCAACGCACGCCCTTTGGCACATAGACAAAGGTACCATCACTGAATACGGCCGCATTCAGTCCGGCGTAATAATTGTCGGTATGGGGCACGACTGAACCCAGATACTGTTTGATGAGATCGGGATAGTCGTGCACCGCCTCAGAAATTGAGCAGAAAATCACGCCGGCCTCGGCCAGCGATTTGCGGAAGGTGGTCGCTACCGACACGCTATCGAAAACCGCATCGACTGCGATTCCAGCCAGCGCCTTTTGTTCTTCAAGAGGAATCCCGAGCTTCTGATAGGTTTCAAGCAGCACCGGGTCGATTTCGTCCAGGCTCTTGGGCATGTCCTCCGGGCGCTTAGGCGCGGAGAAATAGGAAATCGACTGAAAATCAATCTTTGGATACGCAACGGCAGCCCAGTTGGGTTCGGTCATGGTCAGCCAGTGCCGGTAAGCCTTCAGGCGCCATTCGGTCATGAATTCTGGTTCGCCCTTGCGCCTGGAAATGGCACGGACGACACCATCGTCCAGACCGGGCGGAAAGGTCTCGGACGCGATCTCGGTCGTAAATCCGTGTTCGTATTCAGACCTGACAATGTCGTCGACGGCTGGGGCTGAGGTCATCGCTCCTGGCTCCGCTTGCTTGTGTTGATGGCCGTGTTCTGAATGTGTGCCCGAACCAGCATGAATCAATCCTCGCGCACCTCTCGTCCGGGGCGCGGATTATAGTCTCAAGCTGGCCGGGCTTTCCAAAACTTTACCGGCGTGTGACAGTAGGTTATACGCCAGTATATGCATGAAAAATGCCAGAACGCGGAGATGCGTTCAGGACTGATTCGATTTCTTCGCCTTTTTTTCGGCTTTTTTCTCTTTCATGGTCTTTGTTGGCTGTTTCTTGGTCTCTTTCTTTTTGTCTTCGCCTTTACTCATTGCCGGATGCTCCGTTGAGATGTGCGCCTGTGCGCGGAATTTGAGTCAGACAGCGTGATGTAGACTGTCGGCTATGTTGCATTTGCAACAGCAGGACAGGCTACAACACAGAATATAGTGCCCCGACCGGCGTTTTACAGACGGGCAGTGCAGCGGCGAGGCTGAATTCGAGAAGCAGGCGGTCAAGTGGGTCAAAGATGGAAGTTTGTGATCGCTCTGGCCAGGAAAATGGAGCGGGTCGAGCACATGGGCGACATTCGACGTTCGATTGATGCGATTCCGAAGGAACAGGGTGATAACCCCAAGGACATGCTGAACCTGTGATAGAGTTTTACATGCATTTCCTGATGGAGAGATTCTCATGCCTGGCTTGCTGACCACGACACGTCCCCTAGCGTTTCTACTCATCCCTCTGATGCTCGTGACCCTGACGGGCTGCGAGACGCCATTCCTGAAACCATTTCTAACTCCTGCGCCCATTCAGACCAGTCAACGCGATCAGAATTGCGTTGCCAACTGCGATCTTGCGAAGACACAGTGTCAACAGCGCCAACGTCTGCGCGAGGACGAATGTCATCAGCATGCTCAGCAGATGGGCATTGAATACGCCGAGTGCGTGGCCAGGCCGCGTCGCCACTGTTTGGAGCCGGAACCCTGTCTGGGAGCCAACATGGCGATCTGCGGCACACAGCACGGCGAGTGCATCCAGGATTGCGAAAGGCCTGTGCCGGCAGCGACGACAGAATCCAGGCACCCGAACTGATCCGTGATGGCATATCTGATGCCTGACATCGCCCTATCTTCATAATCGCGGCGGGAGAAGCTTGGATCATTGGACATTGGCGCGGGTTTGATGCCCGTTCCAACGTTCAGTGATCAGAACCGAAGGCGCTATGAAACGATCTTCGGTCGTCCAGTCAGATACCCCTGGCAGAGTTGGAAACCCATCTGACGGCAGACTTCGGCTTCTTCCTCAGTCTCGACGCCTTCGGCGAGGGTCTGTGATCCCAGGTCAGACACGATCCTGACCAACTGTGCGATCATCTGCTGTTTCTTTGGTGGAGCGAGATGAATGTCACGGATCAGACCCATGTCGAATTTCACGATGTCGGCTGGAATCTCAGCCATTTCACGCAGTCTGGCCTGTCCAGCGCCAAAGTCATCGTAGGCCATCAGGACGTCCCGGATGCGTAGCTGATCGACCACCGCTTTCATTTTATTGCCTTCATTGACGGCGGTTTCATGGATCTCCATGACCAGTTCCATCTGCGGCGCAATGGATCGAATCGCGTCGATGGCGGTCAGGAACGAGTCCATGAACATTTCATTGGGATGGCTGTTCATGAACAGACGGACGCGCTCACCGCGTCTGGCGGCAATCCGAGCCGCGCAGACACGGAATGCCTGGGATAACTCGACCTCTTTATGCAGCTTGGCGGCAAGCAGAAAGAGTGGGTAAGGTGCCTGGGGCAACGCCAGATGCGCACCGCGCCCCAGCACTTCATAAGCGAGTACATCCAGTGTCTGAAAATCAACGATGGGCTGCCAGGCGACCTGTAATTGATTGCCTGACAGCATCTCCATGAATTCGTTTTCGAGGAGCAAATAGTTCTCAGGCAGGCTGTTCGCAGCATCAAACAGACAGGTCTGTTCACTTAATGCGCGTTGGCTGGCCTGTGATTGATCAAGCTCCGACTGATGCTGAAGGTCAACCCGGAATTCGGCTGTTCCGAAATGCAGAATGTCGCCTTCGGCAACCCGTGCCGGACTGGTGATGCGTTCGCGGTTGAGAAAGGTGCCGTTGGTGCTTTCCAGATCCGTGACGATCAGCTCGTCCTGCGCATTCAGATCCAGACGTGCATGAACGCGGGAAACACCGCTTGAATCAATGGCGAGCGTACATTGCGTACTGCGTCCAACCGTTACCGGAAAGGTACGCATGGGAACCAGGAGGACATTACCATCAACCGGCGCGCCTTTCAGGAACCAGATTTTCATCGGTTTCTCCGCGAGAAACCCCGGCTTTCAACCGGGGAGAGAGAGCAGCCGTCCGTGCGGGCGGCGGTTTTTTGTTCGATGCAGTGGATAAAGCAATCCGCGTATCCGGTTCAGATAGTCTCGCTGTCACGAGTGCGGCGGCGCGGCAGAAGCGGCGACGGGGTTTCGGCATCGATCACCCGCAGCGTGCGTTCCTCTGCCGCCAGGCGTCTGGCCGTGATCAGCTTTTCCTGGCGCACCCGTACCGTATAGCCCAGCGCCGCGCCGCCAGCGGCGGTCAGCGTGATCAGTCCCAGGGTCATGAACTGGGCAACCATCATCGCCACGCCCAGCCCAATCGTGCCGCCAACTACGACTCCGGTCTTCAGGCTCATTCCGGCTGAGGCGCGGTTGCGCGCCTTGGCGGCAAGCCGTTCATTGGAACGGCCATCCTTGGCGCGCTGCTGCTCAGCCTTGACGCGGATCTTTTCACGCTCCTTGGAAAAGCGTTCACTGAGCCGCGAGACCGCACGGTGGCGATGTGCGTACACGATTGTATTAAACCAGAGCGCCACCAGGAACCCGACCGCGACGCCCAGCAGGGCAAACAATGGCCAGGTCGTCAGCCAGTCGGTCTTGAAGGCGGTATAGACCAGCAGCACGGTCACGCCCTGCAGAAGCAGGATGCCGATAAGAAACCGGACAAAACTGCCGAGACTGTCAGGAATGATGTTCATATGTTGCGGTGCCTGCTACTTGCGGGGGTTCGATGACCGAACCTGATGGATCATTGATTGGGTTTGTGTTCAGCGTGCTCGCGAAATGCCCAAGCATGACGATCCAGGTCTTGTCGCCCTTCGTCTTGGAGTCGTCGTTGCCCGGGGGCAGATGCAGTTCCAGTAGTCGGTCACGAATGAGCCGTAGACTTTTGCTGTCACCGCTGTATTCCGGGGGGATGGGGCGGTCATAGGCATCGATGACGCCATAGATATGTTCCGGCCCGAGCCGCGACAGATCGGCGATCAGCCGTGGTGCAGCCGGGTCTGCCGGCGTCAGGCTTGGCTCCAGCGTGGAGACCAGAAAGGGGCCTGCGCTCTGCTCCAGACGCGCTGCCAGACGCGCCTGGCCATCACGGCGCAGTGATTGGCCAAGATGACGTCGCATATGCTCCGAGAGATCGACGGCAACCTGATCGCTCAGCGAGCCACCCGCATGTTCAGGACTGACTGGCACCAGAAAGGCATGGGTGGTGTGGTTCGGGCCATCGAGGTCGGCGGCAGTCGAGACATAGGTCTCGATTACGCGGAAGAGTTCATTGTCGCGTGCCGCCGCTCCCCCTGCGGCGCGCCCGACGAGAACGAAAGTATAGATGCCATAACCCGGAATCGCCTCTTCATAGAGCCGGTTGAGCGCCATCGCGGTGTCCATCCGGGAATAATCGCCCGCCGCCGGAAAATAGACCATTCCGTAAGCCGGAAGGTTTTCAGTGTTGCCCGGCGGGCTGGATTCGGCATCCATCATCATGGCATGACGCGCCATCCCTGCTTTGGCCGCCGCACTGATCTGACGTTCGGCGCCCAAACCAGAGATGGATCGGGCACGGGCAACGATGGCATCGAGATGCTCGCTACCCCCGCGGGCGATCATTTCAGACAGAATGTTGCTCAGGGTTCCGCACTGGCCGAGGAGTAATGCCTCGGTACCAGTGGCCGGCTCCACCCCTGAAAAATAGAGATCAGCCACCAGTGAACGCAGAAAATGCCGGTCATTGGCCGCTCGCGGGCTGGCGCAGGTCGCCGTCATCTCTTTGCGCAGTGCCAGCGGGTCAGGAGGATAAAGGATGGGCGCCACAGGGATCTGATCCGCCTCCGCGCTGGAGTGGATCGTGTCAGACGGCGATCCTGACGCCGCAATGTGTGGTGTGCGCCCGTCGACTCCAGACGGCAAGGTGGTGCAGCCGGCCAGCAGCAGACTGAGGATCAGCCAGGTGTGCACGACGCGCCACATCACATGCGGAAACACCTCTGGCGTTGCCGCGATGAATGATGCGGGGAGTCGATGCAGGCGCTTCAAAGTTAGATGCTCTCAAAACAGGAAAGAGACATGATAACGGATCGCCGTGCGCTAATCATCGCGGCGATATTCGCCGTCGATGATGCGTGGCGGCTGTCCCCGGCCAGCGGCCAGGTCGTGTGTGATCGGGATCTGTCCGAGATAGCGGCTGATCACCCAGCGCCGCAGTGGCGGGAGCAGCAGCAAAAAACCGATGCTGTCGGTCAGAAACCCTGGCAGCAGCAACATGAACCCAGCGATGAGCAGGAGTGCGCCATCCATCATTTCGCGTGCCGGCACTTCGCCCCGATCAAGCATTTCGCGCACCCGCAGGAGGATGCTGAATCCCTGACGCCGCACCAGCGCGATTCCCAGAATGGCGGTTAGAATCGCCAGCCCGATGGTCGGCAAGGCACCGATCACAGCGCCAACTTTGATCAAAAAATAAATCTCAATCAGCGGCAGGCCGATCAGTATCGCCAGAAACAGTCGCACGACAGTGGTTCTCCAGAAATCAGGGGTGGTGACAACGCCTGGATCCTGGATCTGGGGTATCGCCACTCGCGCTTTGAGGACAGACACACCGCCGCAATGAAATCAGGCCAGACCCGACGGCAGTCAGGATGGATCATCGAGGCCATGCCAGTCAATTCAAGGCCATCCAGCCAGTCTGGAATAGAAAAACCAGAAACCAGCGGAGAGGCTAAACCCACACTCCCTTTCTCGATAGAATCCACTGTCTGGCAATCCGCTAACTGACCTTCGAGCCTGGAACCATCACATGCATGAATGCACAAGACGCTCCTCCATCTCCGCCGCAGGCCGTGGCGCGGCTCCAGTTGCCCAAACCGCCAGACGCTTGGTGCAATGGCTGTCGGTTCTGATTGTGCTGTGTCCGTTCAGTGGCGGATTGGTGCTGGCACAGGATGACTTCCTGCCGCCGGAGCAAGTCTTCCGGGTCGCCGCGCAGCCGGATGGCGCGGATGCGGTGCGGGTACGCTGGGAGATTGCCGACGGCTATTATCTCTATCGGGACAAGCTGCATTTCCAGTCCGGCACGTCCGGGATCAGCATCGCAGATCCGCTTCTGCCTGAGCCGGAGATCCGGCAGGACAAATTTTTTGGCGCGGTGCCGGTCTATCGTCAGCAGGCCGAAATCCGCCTGCCACTCATCCGCGAAGCCGGTGCGCCGGACACCCTGGATCTTGACGTGACCGATCAGGGCTGCGCCGATGCCGGACTCTGCTATCCACCACAGCGTCACAAATTGCACCTGGCACTGCCCCCTAGTCAGTCACTGACCAAGCATGTCGATAACACAGTGCTTTCCGTTGAGGAGGCGTTCCGCTTTCTGGCCGAAGTCAGCGCACCCGACCGGCTCCAGTTGACCTGGGATATCGCGCCCGGCACCTATCTCTACCGGCATCTGGTCGAGCTGAGTCTCGAAGACAGCGATGGCACCAGCATCGCTGACATCGCACTACCGCCTGGAGAGATCAAGCCAGACGCCGTCTTGCCTGATGGCCGTCTCGGCGACATCGCGGTCTATCACGGACGGATCGACCTCAGCCTTCCACTGCGGCGTGGTTCCAGCGCCGTGACGCCGATCACGCTAGTCGCCAAATACCAGGGCTGCGCCGAGATTGGCATCTGCTATCTGCCACAGACGCAACGGATCAACCTGACACTGCCCGAAGCACCGGCAACAATGCACCAGTCTGATACCCCCGCGCCGTTGCCGCGTCTTCCCGCGATCCAAGTCACCGCCGTCTCGGAACAGGATCGGATTGCATCGGTGCTCGCAGGCGGCAGTCTCTGGGGCATCGTTGCCGTCTTTTTCGGATTCGGACTGCTGCTGGCCTTCACTCCCTGCGTGTTCCCGATGATCCCCATCCTGTCCGGGATCATCGCCGGTCATGGCGCGACCCTCACCACCCGCAAGGCATTCACGCTCTCGCTGGTCTATGTGCTGGCGATGGCGCTCACCTATACCCTAGCCGGGGTGCTGGCCGGACTCTTTGGAGCCAACCTCCAGGCCGCATTCCAGCATCCTGGCATTCTGATCGCCTTCGCTCTAGTCTTCGTGCTGCTGGCGCTCTCGATGTTTGGTTTCTACGATCTGCAACTGCCGTCGAGCGTGCAGTCGAGACTGGCGACGCTCAGCAACCGCCAGCAGGGTGGCACCCTGATCGGGGTCGCCATCATGGGACTGCTGTCGGCGCTGATTGTCGGGCCATGCGTCGCCCCGCCACTGTTTGGCGCACTCATCTATATCAGCCAGACTGGCGACGCGATCCTCGGCGGAATCGCGCTCTTCGCGCTCAGCCTGGGCATGGGTGCGCCATTGATCGCCATCGGCACTTCGGCGGGCAGACTGCTCCCTCGCGCCGGAGCCTGGATGGAAGCGATCAAAGCGGTGTTTGGCGTGGCGCTGCTTGGCGTGGCGATTCTGCTCCTCGAACGCATCCTGCCTGCGACAGTCTCGATGCTGCTGTGGGGTCTGCTCCTGATCTGTGCAGCAATCTATCTGGGTGCGCTAACCCATCTGACGCCAGGCGGGAGCGGCTGGCACAAGCTCTGGAAAGGGTTTGGGGTCTTTCTGCTGGTTTACGGGTCGCTGATGCTACTGGGTGCCGCCGCTGGAGGCAAAGACACGCTCCAACCACTGCGCGGACTGATTCTGTCTGGCGGTACGAGCGCCCATGCGAGATTCCAGCGCGTCAAAACCAGCGACGATCTCAATCAGGCGCTGGCCAGAGCCGCCGGAAAACCGGTCATGCTCGATTTCTATGCTGACTGGTGTGTTTCGTGCCAGGAGATGGAACGCGAGACGTTCAGCGACCCGGCAGTGCTTGCCGAATTCAACCGCTTCGTGCTGCTCCAGGCTGACGTGACCGCCAATGACGCAGAAGATCGCGCACTGATGCAGGCGCGTTTTGGCATCCCCGGCCCTCCCGCTATCCTGTTTTTCAATCCGGCGGGAATCGAACTTGGCAGCGAGCGTCTCGTCGGCTTTAAAACGCCGGAGGTCTTCGCAGCACATCTGCGCCGGGTTGCACACTGAGTCGTGCCGGACTGTCGCGTGATGTCACGCCGTGCGCAGGTCAAGATCCATCACAGCCAATGCAGCGGCCAGACGCGAGGTCTTCAGACGGCGATTTGATGCGCCAACTGTTGCAGCCGCTGCACCATCGCGGCCAGACCGTTGCGGCGCGTCAGACTCAGATGCTGATCCAGACCGATCTGGCTGAAAAAGGCTTCCGTATCGAACGTCTGAATCGCGCCTGCCCGCTGTCCTGAATAAAGCTGCTGCAACAGCGCGATCAGTCCGCGCACGAGATTGGCGTCGCTGTCCGCCAGAAACTCGATGATGTCATCCGACCCCGGCCTGACCCGTGCGGCAAGATGCACCAGGCTCTGACAGCCCTGCACTAGGTTGGCGGTAGTCTTGAGCGCATCGGGCATCAGCGGCAGTTTTTCACCCAGATCGATGATGTACTGATGACGCATCGGCCAGTCTGGCAAAAAGGCAAAGACCTCAGCGATCTCGTGTGCCACCGCCTCCGGTGACTCTGCTACGGCGGCGGGATACGCTATTATCGGCATGCCCGCCTGACCTCCGATTGGCACCATGCGCCGCGAACGTCGAGCCTCTTCGACAATTTCGGTCAGCGCCTCAGCGAGCCGGTCGACATCATCCAGCGTGTTGTAAACGCCAAAGGACGCCCGGGCGGTCGAGGTCACGCCCAGACGCTCCATCAGTGGCTGACAACAGTGATGACCAGTGCGGATACAGATGCCACGCAGATCAAGCTGGGTGCCAATGTCAAGCGTGGCAATGGGTGGATCAACCATGATCCAGGACACCACGCCGCTCTTGGCAGCAGCGGTGCCTTTTAGTTGCAGCCCTGGAATGGCCGACAGCCGCGTGGTGGCCGCATGCAGCAGCATCTGTTCGTGGGCACCAATCCGCTCCAATCCCAGCTCCTGAAGCCAGTCAATGGCGGTGGCCAGACCGACCGCGCCCGCGATGTTCGGAGTTCCTGCCTCGAATTTATTAGGCAACGGGGCGTAGGTCGTCCGTTCAAAGCTCACCTGCTCGATCATGTCGCCGCCGCCCTGATAGGGTGGCATGGCATCGAGCAGATGGCGCTTGCCGTAGAGCACGCCAATTCCGGTCGAGCCATAGAGCTTGTGCCCAGAAAAGACATAAAAATCGGCATCCAGCGCCTGCACGTCGGTCACGCCATGCGCCACCCACTGTGCCCCATCGATCAGCGCCAGCGCACCCACCGCATGAGCCGCCGCGATGATCTCGGCGACCGGATTGATTGTGCCCAGTGCGTTTGAAACCTGATTGACTGCGACCAGCCGGGTGCGTGGCGATAGCAACGCATGATAGTCATCCAGTTGCAGTTCACCGGCATCATTGATTGGAATCACGCGAATACGTGCGCCTGTGGCCTGCGCGACCATCTGCCAGGGCACGATGTTGGAGTGATGCTCCAGGGTCGAGAGGATGATCTCGTCGCCTGGCTTGAGGTTTGACATGCCCCAGGCACTCGCTATCAGATTGATCGACTCGGTGGCACCACGGGTAAAGAGACACTCGGCAGGTTCTGCGGCATTGAGAAAACGGGCGACGCTAACGCGGGCATTTTCATAGAGGCGGGTTGCCGTCTGTGACAACTGATAGACACCGCGATGAATATTAGCGTGATACTGGCGATGGTAGTCGCTGACTGCGGCAATGACTGACGCCGGCTGCTGGGTGCTGGCGGCGCTGTCGAGATAGACCAGTGGCCGACCCTGTACTCCGCTCATCAGAATCGGGAACTGACTGCGCACCGCCGCGATATCAAACTCCTCACGCACCGCAGGCGTTGCGCTGATCACTGGGTCAAAACAATGCATTGACGCCGCAGGACTGGCTGGAGCAGAAAGGGGTTGAGGGATCATGGCAGTCACCAATTCCAGCGCGTTGAGTATAGAGCCTAGTATGACAGTTGGTTATCCTGAGCGAAAGACACCCGGATTCATCGCTAGTTCATCGGTGTTAATCAACATGGAAAACTTCCCAGGGATCCGGGGAAATCAACATTGAATTTTTTCCACCCCGGAGTAGCGCAACCTACCGGCTTTTTGGCCG
>CAIUAY010000202.1 GCA_903897335.1 uncultured Chromatium sp.
CCCTGCGCCGCGAGGCCAAAGCGTGGGCCGAACGCCGCAATGCCTCCCAAACCGGCGTGGACTGGCAGTTCACCACCGAAGACGCCCGCATCAAACTCAAACGCCTCTACCCACAAGTTAAGCTGGAATGATCTACTAGGGTCTGCGCATAAAAAAGCCCTTAACCCTGGGTAGTCACCCTAGGGTGGTCACCTGGGTAGTCACCCTGACCATCGTTACAGATTAAACCCGACTGCATACCCTTTTGCTCCACATCAACCACGGAGCAAAACGAATGGGTAAACAACCACCTCTCACCACCGAACAGTTCGCTACCGCGCTTTGTCTTAAACCGCAAACGATCCCGGGTAGCCCCTCGCCAACCGGACAGCAAAAGTAATGACCGGCCAACAAAAGTAACGTTCTTCTCTTCGGTCTCGCCTCTGTTTTATCGTCTCGCCATGTTCAACACCACGCCCAGGCGATCAATGAAATCAAGCAACACTACCGCACCATCCCGCATCCTGCGAATGCCCGAAGTAATCGAGCGCATCGGCATGAGTCGGGGCAGCGTCTATCTGCTGATGAAGCGCGGGCAATTCCCCAAGTCAGTAAGGTTATCCATTCGCGCTGTCGGTTGGCGTGAATCCGAGATTTCCGCCTGGATGGCGAGTCGGGAGGCGGCGTAAATGGATCACGCAAACGAAAATGCCCCGCTGCGCGACCGGCGAGGCATTGCATTCTTCTGGACAAGGGCTACGGATCGAGTGGTCGAAACCCGCTGCGATTTATTCATCGCACCAACGGCTGCGCCACCAACTTCACGCCCAACGCCTGACAGACGCGATTAACGGTGTCAAAACGCGGTTGCGTATTGGGGCGCAGCGCCTTGTAGAGTGCTTCGCGTGAGAGTCCTGACGCTTTGGCGATGTCGGTCATGCCGCGCGCACGGGAAATATCGCCCAACGCCGCCGCGAGTAAAGCCGCATCATTTTCTTCCAGAACGACGGTCAGGTATTCAGCGATGGCCTGATCGTCTTCCAGATATTCCGTGATGTCAAAGTCAGGTAGGTCGGCAATGCGGATCGTTTCTGTCATCGCTTAATCCTCAATGATGGACGCCAAATGGATGGCTTTGACGATGTCGGCTGACTGCGTGGATTTGTCACCACCGCCCAGCATGACGATCAACACTGAACCGCGCTGGACGTAGTACATGCGCCAACCGGGGCCAAAGTGTTCGCGCATCTCAAAGACGCCAGCGCCAACAGGTTCTACATCGCCGAGATTGCCGAGTGTTGCCTTGCGCAATCGGGTTGCTAATCGCCGCTTCGTCAGCCCGTCTTTGAGGCCGGACAGCCAAGCGGTGAATTCAGGTGTCGGTTTGATGCTGTACATGCCCCAAGCGTATTCGTTCGATCACAGCACGTCAAGCACTGACGGCCTTTCTGAAAGCTAATCGACGGTGTAGAACACTGCTCGTTGTCCGTCAGATCACGCGCAAGAGTGCGTCTTCTGGGAATCTCAATCCCATTGGAGCACGCGCATGTCAAAAACCGTGGTCGGTGTTGGCGATCCCAAA
>CAIUAY010000203.1 GCA_903897335.1 uncultured Chromatium sp.
ACTTGATCATTGGATGCACCTCTTGAGAACTTGCCTGACGAGATGTGTCTACAATGAGGCTTATGCAAGATTAAACGGAAGCGCGTACTAGCGTGCTTTAACGTTTGCGTGTCGTGAATTCCCTGAGTCGCTGGCGCTGCTTGACCTGGCGCGGGGTAAGTGTGTTGCGCTGTCCCTGGTAGGGATTACTGCCAGTCTTGAATTCGATCCGTAGCGGGGTACCGAGCAGGTTGAGTTCTTTGCGGAAGCGGTTGATCAGATAGCGCCGGTAGGTTTCAGGCACTGACTCGGTCTGGTTGCCATGGATGATGATGAGCGGCGGGTTGCGCCCGCCCTGATGGGCATAGCGCAGCTTGATCCGGCGTCCATGCACGATCGGTGGCTGATGTTCCTGCACGGCAGCTTCCAGCAGACGGGTTAGAACCGGGGTACCAAGGTCGCGGGTGGCGTTGGCATAGGCGCGATCCACTTCATCGAGCAGCAGACCGACGCCACTGCCATGCAAGGCAGAGATCAGATGCAGCTTGGCGAAGTCGAGAAAAGTGAGCTTGCGGGCAAATTCGCTTCTGATCTGTTCGCGCTGTGCGGTGTCCAGTCCATCCCATTTGTTGATCGCGACGACCAGCGCCCGACCACTGTCGATGATGTGACCGGCAAGCGTGGCATCCTGTTCGCCGATGCCCTGGTGCGCATCGATCACGAGGATGATGACGTTGGCCGCCGCAATCGCCTGGAGCGTCTTGATGACGCTGAATTTCTCGATGGCCTCATGAACCCGCGCCCGCCGCCGCAGTCCGGCGGTGTCGATCAGTGTGTAATGGCGACCGAGACGTTCAAATGGAATAAAGATGCTGTCGCGGGTGGTGCCTGGAAGATCGAATGTGACGAGGCGTTCTTCACCCAGTAAACGGTTGATCAGGGTCGATTTACCCGCATTCGGGCGACCGACGACAGCGACGCGGATGCCGTCCTGGGTGTCAGCGTCTTCATTCTTGCCTTCTGCGTCAGGCCACTGCGCGAACACCTCATCAATCAGCTCACGGACACCATGACCCTGAGTTGATGACACTGGTCGTGGATCACCCAGACCGAGCCGGTGAAATTCGGCGGCGGCCAGAATGGAATCGGTGGAATCCGCCTTATTGACGACGAGTGTCATCGGCTTGCCCAGTCGGCGCAGACGTTGTGCGATCTCGATGTCTTCAGGTGTGCATCCGTCGCGGGCATCGACCAGAAACAGCAGATGATCGGCCTCGTCGATGGCGCGTAGCACCTGACGTTCCATCAGCGCCTCGACACCTTCGGGAGCTGTGCCAATGCCGCCGGTATCGACGATGACATAGGGCTGCGGGCCGATCTGGCCGACACCATACTGCCGGTCGCGGGTTAAACCTGGAAAGTCGGCGACCAATGCGTCGCGGGTGCGTGTGAGTCGATTGAAGAGTGTCGACTTGCCCACGTTGGGACGGCCGATCAGTGTGATGACGGGGAGCATGGGTGCAGGCTCATTGGCGTGGACGATGGGTGCGTCAGGTCGGGTCTGACGCTTGTCTAATTCTGGGTTAGTGCGTCTGAGCAGTCGGCGCGGCGGCGTTTCCCTTGACTGGCGTGCTGCTGATGGCCAGTGCCGCCAGAGTGCCATCATCCGCATAGACAACGAGACGGTTTCCAATAACCAGTGGTCGGGCAGTGATGCCGTCTTTTTTAGTGATACGCAGACGTCCGACCAGACGGCCATCGGTTTGGCTTAACAGATGCAGATAACCTTCAAAGTCACCCACAGCGACCAGATTGCCGATTAATGCTGGGGCGGTTAGCTGACGATAGCGCAGGTTTTCCTGCTTCCAGCGTCCGGCACCACCATTCAGGTCAGCCCCCCAGACCTGATCCTGTGAATCGGTCACGAAGAGACTGTTTCCATCGGCGGCAAGTCCGGCATAAGCCGACAGTTCGCGACGCCACAGCACTTCACCTGTCGCGGCATCGACAGCGGCCAGGTCGCCATTGTAAGCACCCACATACAGCCTGTTGTCGAGCAGGATGGGATCGGCATCAATATCGGCGATCCGTGCCAGTTCAGAGCGTCCGGTCGGACGTGAAACCATGATTTCCCATAGTGGTGCGCCATCCTGCGTATCGAGTTTCACAAGCTTGCCGCCAGACAGGCCGACAACGACTCCACCCGGCACGATGACCGGTGAGCTGCTGCCACGCAGTGTCAGGACAGGTGCGGGATAGGCAATCCGCCACAGTTCCTTGCCGGTCGTGGCATCGATCCCGTAAATGGTATCGTCGAGCGTGTGAACAATGATCTTGCCGTCGCCGGTAAAGGTTGGAACCGAGAGGATCTCGCTGCTAAGACGGGTGCGCCATTGCTCGCGGCCATCTGCGGTGGAGAGCGCCAGCAGTTCGCCTTGACTAGTGCCAAGCACCAGCCGCTCAGACGCGATCGCCGGCCCGCCGCTGAATGCCAGAGCGGTGTCGCGTTCCCAGAGCGGATGTCCGTTATCCGCTCCAACCGCAACCACGCGACCGCGTCGATCAGCGACATAAAGTCGGTTTGCTGCAAGCGCGGGCACCAGATACAGACGCTGCCCCTCGGCTCCCCGCGTTGGTCGTATCGACCAGAGTGTCTGAATGGCGGCTTCCTGGACAATGTCAGTCAGTTTAGCCGGTGGTGTGGGATCTTTGGCCTTGCCGATCCAGGGAATGGATTCACAGCCTGTCAGCCACCCGACTAAACAGAGCAGCCCAATCTGGCTGAGTAACCGTCGACGTTGAAAACCCATGTGCGCGTATCCGTGACGGAAATTAAGTATGAGAAAGTGCGCAGTCAGTGAAACCTAACCGGCGTCTCAGGACTTCGCTGCACGCTCTATTTTTCCAGCAGGCAGGTTGTCGAGCTTGAGCCGAATCAGTTGTGACAGGCCAGTGCCTTTCTCGATAGCCTGTTCATAAGCGCTCCGTGCAGTGGCCATGTCGCCGTGTGCGATTGCAAGATCACCACGGATCGCGGCAAACTCACCTGCAAAGTCAGGGCTGTCATCATGCGCCGTGATGGTTGCTGTCGCGGCATCCAGTTGACCTTCGGCGATCTGGATACGGGCGAGTCGCAGCGCGGCAATACGTGCCAGCGCGGGATCCGGTGCATTGGCGATGGCATCCTGTAACGCGCTTATCGCGGCAGTCGCATTCCCTTCCTGATACAGTGTTTTTGCCGCGACCATGGCACCAAGACTGGCATAGGGCGTGGCGGCATAGTCGGTCTTCAGCCGCTCTGCCTGTTTTGCGACCGCTTCAGGCTGACTCATGGCTGCATTGACAAGCATCTTTTCAAAGGTAGCGGACGCTTTCCCGGCAACGCTGTCGCGATGGTCGATCCACAGACGCCAACCAAAGATGCCGCCCAGACCAATCAGGGTGCCGGCGATCACAGACAGACCGTTTTCTTTCCACCATTTTTTGATGGTCTCGACCTTTTCCTCGTCGGTTTCGTAAGTCACTCATTTCTCCGTTATCAAAGATCTCTGCCGCAGGACTGGCTCAGGAAGGTCGCCAGTTCATCGAACCCCAGATCGCGCTGATCGCCCTCTTCGCGCAGTGGCTTGATACCAAACACGTCGCGTTCCAGTTCGGTCTCGCCGAGCACCAGCGCATAGCGTGCGCCACTGCGGTCAGCTTTTTTGAACTGGCTTTTGACACTGCCGCCACCGCAATGAGTCATCAGGCGCAGCCTGGGAACGGCGTCACGCAGCCGTTCAGCCAGCATCGGTGCAGCCTGCTGCGCCGCGTCGCCAAATGCGACCAGATAAGCATCGACAGCCGGGTCAACCGCATGCCCGGTCAGTTCCAGCAGCTCGACCAGACGTTCCAGACCCATCGCAAAACCGACGGCAGGCGTGGCTTTGCCGCCAAGCTGTTCGACCAGGCTATCGTAACGGCCTCCCGCGCAGACCGTGCCCTGAGCGCCCAGATCATCGGTGATCCACTCGAAGACGGTGCGGTTGTAATAATCCAGTCCACGCACCAGACGTGGATTAACCTGATAGTCGATGCCGGCCTCATCGAGTCCGTGACAGATGCGCTCGAAGTGGCTGCGGGTCTCCGCGCCAAGATAATCCATCAGAGATGGCGCGGCAGCGACGATCTGCCGGGTCTGCGGGTGCTTGGAATCAAGGACGCGCAGTGGATTAGTGTGCAGACGTTTACAGCTCTCTGCGTCGAGCTGGTCAGCATGGTCGTGAAGATAGGCAAGCAACCGCTCACGGTAGGCCAGACGCTCGTCTGAATCGCCGAGCGAATTGATCTCCAGCCGAAAGCCCTGCAAGCCAAGTGCGCACCACAACCGCGCCGTGAGCAGAATGAGTTCCAGGTCGATATCGGGGCCGGCCAGGCCAAAGGTCTCGACGCCGATCTGATGGAACTGTCGATAACGTCCACGCTGCGGACGTTCGTAACGAAACATCGGGCCGCGATACCAAAGCCGCTGGGGCTGAACCAGCAGGCCATGCTCGATAGCCGCGCGCACGCAGCTTGCCGTGCCTTCGGGACGCAGGCTCAGACTGTCGCCGTTACGGTCATCGAAGCTGTACATCTCTTTTTCAACAATGTCGGTTACTTCGCCGATGGAACGTCTGAAGAGGTCGGTCACTTCAACCAGTGGGGTGCGGATCTCGGCGTAGCCATATCCAGCAAGAATGCCGCGCACGGCATCCTCAAGACGGTGCCAGAGAGCGATCCGTTCCGGCAGGATGTCGTGCATCCCGCGGATTGCCTGAATGTGTTTTGCCATGCCGGATTATTCGGGTGCCGTCGTCGGATCAAGCGTAAAACGCGCCACGTTGCCATGCGCCTGACTCATGACATCAAAGGGTGCCCCGGCAACCGTGATTTTGGTCGCGGCGGCGTTGCCGATCACGAATTTGTAGGGTGGTTGACCTTTCAGCACATGGCGGTCGCCGTTGCGCATCTCGCCATTAAGGACAGCTTCGCCATGCGCACCGGTCACGCTGATCCAGGATGAACCGGAAAAGGTGACGACGACATCTGCCGGGATCGCTGACTCATCGTCATTCACGGGCGCAGCCAGTGCATCAGATGGAGGCGTCGCAGGAGATGAGAGCGTATCCGGCTCGGTCAGCGTCACAGACGCCTCGGCGGGAGGTTCATTTAGGACAGCATCTGACGCCTGGCCGGACGGTTCTGCTTTGCTCAGAGTCGCTGGCGCACTCGGCACCTCATCGGTAACAGGCTGGAACTCGCCGAACAGATCGCTACGGTTCTGCCATCCCAGGAACAAAAGACCGAGCACGGCGGCGCTGATGACCAGCGCCAGAACAGGCTTCAGCCAGGTTGCCGCAGAACTACTGCTCCGAGGTTTTGGTCGTGGCGGGGTGACAACCGTCACATTGTCATCCGTCCTGGGCAGTGCCGCATGATAAGCATTGACAACTGGCGCCGGATCAAGCCTGAGCAGACGCGCATAGTTATGCAGATAACCGGCAACATAGACCGGAGATGGCAGGCTGTCGTAGCGATCCTGCTCCAGCGCCTCGATGACTTCTTTGCGCAGATGCAACTGCACGGCAATCCGCTCGATCTCGATTTTGCGCGACTGACGCTGTATGCGTAGCCAACGACCAGGACTATCCGCGAGATCAGCGAGAATGTCCTCGTCGGAGTTGATCATTTCTAGTGGGCTCATGGCGGGCTGTATCCCTACATTCATTAGGTTTTTGGCACCTGGTTTTTGGGTGCCTGGGAAAAACTGGTTTTCAGGATCTTGCTGTAATTGTCAGCGCGTTTGCGGTTGCCAAGCGAGCGTTCGACCTGCTCGCCAAGCGTGAGTGCGGTATAGGCGGTGGCCGGTGTGCGGATGGTCTCCGGCGCGAAGTAGCGATCCAGGTAGCGCTTCGCTGATTTCGCGTCGCCGCCTTTGTACGCGAGTTCGGCCAGATTGACCAGCGTCGGCCCAAATGCCGGATTCGCGGTCAGCGCGGCGCGATAGTACCCTTCCGCCTTGCCTGCGTCGCCCGACTGGCCGGCACAGTTTCCGGCATTGGTCAGCGCAATCCAAGGAGTTTTATACAATGGGTTGGCGACGGCCTTTTTGAACTGGGCATCTGCCTCGGCGTAATGTTTCCGACGACACTCATAGGAGCCGTAGGCGTTCAGGACATCGGCGCTATTTGGCGAAAGCTTGAGCGCAATCTCATAGTGTTCCTTGGCGCGATCAGCTTGACCGATCTCTTCGTAGAGAAAGGCAGCCCAGACATGCGCGCGCGGATATTTCGCATCTGCCTCGATCGCCTGCTGCGCACGCCGGAAAGCGACATCGGTCTGGCCGAGTTTGTAGTATTCCTCGGCCAACTTGACATAGAGTTCAGCCGGACTGTCTTCAGGATCCAGCCCCAATGATTCATCGGTTTTCTGGTTTTTTTTCAGACTGCCGCAGGCCAGTAGCAGCAGGCAGAGCCCGGTGATCGTCATGCGCTGAAAAAGACGAGTCATCGTCATGCCACCGTGGTTCGCCGTGTTCGGTCATCGACCCGACCAACCAGTTGTCCGCAGGCTGCGGCAATCTCGTCGCCTCTGGTCTTGCGAGTCATGGCAAAGATGCCCGCACCGGTCAGCCGCTGACGGAAGCTGTCGATGCGTTCGGGGGGCGAGACACCAAAGTGACTCCCGTCAAATGGATTGAAAGGAATCAGGTTGAGTTTCGACGGAATGCCTTCGAGTAACCGAATCAGTTGCTTGGCATGTGCCAGACTGTCATTGATGCCATCGAGCATGACGTACTCCCAGGTCACTTTACGGCGCTTGTCGCGGCCAACATAGGCTTTGCAGGCTGGCAGCAATTCCTCCAGCGGATATTTCCGGTTGATCGGAACCAGTTGATCGCGCAGCGCATTGTTTGGCGCATGCAGCGAGACCGCCAACGCCACCTCGCTGACCTCACGCAGCCGATAGATATTCGGGACGATCCCCGACGTACTCAGCGTGACGCGCTGTCTGGCCAGCATATAGGCCAGATCGTCCTGCATGATCTCCATCGCCTTGACCACCGCCTCGAAATTGGCGAGTGGCTCACCCATGCCCATCATGACGACATTGGTCGGCGGTCTGCCGAGCTGACGGGCGGCATGCCAGACCTGCCCGATTATCTCGCTGACGGCGAGATTGCGATTGAAGCCCTGTCTGGCTGTCGCACAGAAAGCGCATTCCAGCGCACAGCCCACCTGGGATGAGACGCAGATGGTGCTGCGCTTGCCTTCGGGGATGAAAACGGTCTCGATCCGCTGTCCGTCATGGAGCGCCATCACCCATTTAATCGTGCCATCCGCAGAAGGATGAGATTCGATGATGCGCGGCAGACGCATGTCCACCGTCTCGCGCAGGGTCTCGCGCAGTGACCGGGAAAGGTCGGTCATGGCATCGAAATCAATAACACCATGCTTATGAATCCATTTAAAGAGATTGCGTCCATGAAACGCCTTGACGCCCAGACTCATGACCAGTGCCTCGCAGTCGGCACGGTTCATGTCAAACAGGTTGGGTTTGGTCGCCGCAGTGGTCATGGACATTGCGGTTAACGGGTGCGGGGGCAAATGCCATCCGGGAAAAAGAAGGCGATCTCGACTTCTGCGGTCTCCGGTGCATCCGAGCCATGCGCGGCATTTTCGGTGAAGGAATCGGCAAAGTCAGCACGGATGGTGCCGGGAGCCGCATTAGCCGGATTCGTCGCGCCCATGATGTCGCGGTTTTTGGCCACGGCGTCCTCGCCTTCGAGAACCTGCACCATCACTGGGCCTGAGGTCATGAAACCAACTAGCTCTTCGAAGAACGGCTTATCCTGATGGATGGCATAAAAAGCCGATGCCTGTTCGCGGCTCAGGTGCATCATGCGGGCGGCTACGATCCGCAGGCCAGCCGACTCGAAGCGGCTTAGGATGGCACCGATGGCGTTCTTGGCGACGGCATTGGGCTTGATGATAGAAAGGGTACGCTCTATGGCCATGCGGGCTCCGGTTTTTTTAGGATATTGAACAAAGGACAGCAGGATTCGACAACGGCAGAGGTGGATCGCTTTGACCCGCTTGAGACTTGTCGCGCCCAGTCGCGGGTGCGAAGATCATCAGTGGTTTCGGATAAAACACAACGTCTCGGCTAATCGCTGGTTTTGATTTTAGCGTTAGCGACTGACGCGGGCAATGCCGCGCATCTGTAGACCCTGAAAACCGGACAGCCATTTAAGCTCGACACCGAACTGAAAGGGGTAGATACGTTGTTCTAACTCAACTCTTTTTTGCTCCAGCCCATCAAATCAGTTGATGACTCAAGCGCCTTTTGGACGGACATCGAAGCGTTGCCCGAACGGCTGCTGAGTTTTGAGCATGTCATGGATGGCATACAGGAGCTTGCGCATCACCGCGCAGATGGCTTGGAGTTTCTTCAGTCCATGGTCTTCAATGAGATGACGGTAGTCACCCCGAATGTGTTTATCATGGCACGGTGCGCTCAACGCGATTGGTCAGAACCACGGAGGTCTATCCCGCCCAAGTTGGGTGGAAGAAGGACATCCTCGCGCAGGCCGGGACGTTGTTCGAGACCAGGCGTGGACGCAAACGCTGCTCAGGCGAGTCAGAGCGCCTTGACAGCGGATCGGACGCTTGAAAATGGAATTGGACGGGCTGAAAAAAAAGTCTGGACTGAGCCAATGCATGCGCGGCGGGCGTCATGTGTGCTTAGGTCAAACCACCTCGACGGTCGAGACGGTCGGCGCATCAGACCTGGTTCAGACCTGGTGTTGCTAATCTGATCGACGAGCAGTATACCCGGCGGACTTTCTACGACAGTCGGCGCATGGGTCAGCAACGAGTCAAGAAAAAGGCTAGACGTTTCAGATTAAACATTTGTTTTAAATTGAAATTTTTAGCTGTAATCGAACCGGTATGGGATCGTTCTCGTCAGAATGCCTGTCCAATGCCGATATAGATTTGAACCGGTGCCTGATCGTGGCGTTCAGTGACGGGCGTTGCCAGATCAAAGCGCACCGGCCCGATGGGCGTGAAATAGCGCACGCCCAAACCGCATCCCACCGCGAGCATATCCTCGCCCGGCGGCCCACTATCGGAAACTGTCCCCGCGTCCACAAAACCAGCTATTCCCCATTTGGAACCAATCCGTGAGCGCAGCTCCACTGAGGTTTCGAGCAGACTGTCGCCCCCAGCGGGTTGACCTGAAGTGGTTTCGGGGCCGATCGACTGAAAGGTAAAGCCGCGCACTGATCCACCGCCTCCAGCATAAAAACGCCAGTCTGGTGGAATGTCACCAGATTTTGCGCCAAGGATATTGCCGAGTGTCAGGCGGGCGGCCAGGATTTGGCGTCCCGTTCCCACGTCAGTCTGATTTGTAAACAGGCGCGCCAGATCAATGTAGGTTGATCCGGTGACGCGACCCAGCACAAATCCCGGATCGTCACTGCCCAGGTTCTCGGCGGGTGTCAGTTGCGCGGTCAGACGCAGACCCCGTGTGGGTTCGAGCGGATCATTGGTATTGTCGAAAGTCAGGCTGGTTGGCAGCGACGCCAGGTGATAATCCTGAGTCAGGCCATCCTGGGTAATGCGCGACATCTCGAAGGCCAGCCCCGTACGCCCCGACCAGGTATTCGAAAATCGCCGCTCCAGCGCCACAGAGGAGGTGGCAGCATCACGGTCATAGGCATCGAGGAATTCCCGTGTCGCACCGAGATTAAGACGCAGGTTGAGATCGCGCTGCCAGACATCGGGAAGGACGAGTGTGGCGTTGGTGATGGCGCTCAATTCATCGGGGCGGTTGGCCGTCAGTTCACCAATCTCGCCAACCAGAGTCAGTTGCTCGGCACCGCCAAAGAGATTGCGATGCGTCCAGGACGAGGTGAATGATGCGCCGAGGTCGCTGGAATAGGCGCCACCCAGACGCAGCACATGCAGCGGACGTTCAGCGACATCCAGTGTCAATGGTAGACGACCCTGCGCATCGGGCGCCGTTGCCTGAGTCAGTCGTGCCCAGGCCAGCGCCCCGTTTGCCAGAAGCTCGCGACGAGCCGTTTCCAGACGGGTCGGGCTGAAGGGTTCGCCGGGAGTCAGACCAAGACGACGACGCACCGCGTCCTCACGTAGTCGCGTCAGACCTGTCACCTCAATCGCTCCTAGCGTGACGCGTGGGCCTGGCTCAACCCGATAGGAAATATCCAGTGTACGGGCACCGTGATCAACCACGGCATCCGGTTCTGACAGGGTGGCGAGCGCAAAACCATCTTCCCGTAGTGCGTTGAGCGTGGCGGCAGCGGCAGCCAGCACGTCAGCCGCCCGCGCTGGGTCGCCGGGATGCAGGGTAAAGGCTGCCCGCGCCTGGTCAGGGATGGCGCCCTGGAGTTCGACGCGCCCCAGTTGATAGAGCGGCCCCGGAATGATCTTGATCGTGACTGGTGCCACTGTTGGCCGCTCATCGAGCAGCGCCAGCAGTGCCGGGTCATCCACAGCATGCCCGGCGACCTGAACCTGTACCTTGGCGGCATAGTAGCCAAGTCCGTTGAGGATCTCGATAAAGCGTGTCGCGTCAGCTTCGGCGCGGGTAACGAGTGCAAACGAACCGACCGGAGCACGTTCGCGCAGACCAATGAGACGGGAGTTATCGGTGATAAGCCGGTCGATCATGGCGTCACCGGTGGGAGCGATGCTGACATGATAGTCCTGGGCATGACTGGCTGTGGCGTTCAGTATCAGTGCAAGACCCAGGAACAGGCGGTAGCGTCCTTTTCTATATAATATATATGAGTTCACAATTCCAGGATTGAAACTCCGATGCTTAGAATTCACGTGCAGACTGCGCCTTTCGATATCGCTGCTGAACAGGAATTGCTGTGGCGCGGGAACCCTCGCATCGGGGCGCTCGTGACCTTCGTTGGCCTGATGCGCGATCTCAATGAGGGTGATGCCGTCATTAGTTTAACGCTGGAACACTATCCCGGCATGACCGAAAGAGCGCTGGGCGCCATGGCTGAGGAAGCGAACGTGCGCTGGAATCTGGAAGCCGTGACGGTGATCCATCGGGTTGGAAGACTGTGGCCGCAAGATCCGATGGTCTTTGTTGGTGTTGTGAGTCCGCATCGCCATGATGCCTTTCGTGCCTGTGAGTTTCTGATCGATGGGCTGAAAACCCGCGCCCCATTCTGGAAAAAGGAACAGACCACGCAGGGCGAACGCTGGGTCGAAGCGCGTGACGCAGACGAGATTGCCGTCGGGCGCTGGAAAGCCGGTCAATGATCTGCCGCCTGACCACTTTGGGCATCGACTGGTGCGATTCTTATCAACCGCAGACACTCCTGATTTCCTGTAAGTAACACTCCGCGCTGCGTCGCTGTTCATATTCAGTGACCGCCTCACGCAAGACCGCTGACGCGAGCGGTTGCGCGAGCGTGGCATGCATCGCTGCGGCCAGTGCCGACGCATCACCAACTGGCACCAGACGTCCATAGCGTCCATCGTCCAAAATTTCAGACGGCCCGCTTAGACAGTCTGTGGAGACCACCGGAATCCCAAGCGCCATGGCTTCAGTCAGCACGTTCGGTGAACCCTCCCAGGCGGAGGACAGCGCGAATAACCGGGCATGAGCCAGAAACGGATAGGGATTGCGCTGAAACCCCGGCAGATCCACGCAATCTTCAAGCGCCAGTTCTGCAATCAGCGCCATGAGCGCCCGCCGCCCCGAACCCTCGCCCAGAATCACGAGCCGGGCATTGACGCGCTGGCGCAATTGCGCAAAAGCACGAATCAGCGTGGCGAAATCTTTCTGACGCTGTAATCGGCCAACACCCAGGATCACCGGTGGTTGACCGGGCGCGAACCAGCGATGCGGACAGGATTCAGCCGCCTGTGTTTCCAGCTCAGGCGTGATGACCGGATTGCGGATCACGCTGATCGAATGGCGCGGGATGCGGGCAATGCGGGCGGTGTCATCGGCGACCCCATTGGACACCGCAATGATGCGTTCGATCTGTGGATAGAGCAGACGGATCGGGGCATAGCGCAGCCAGCGTTCGATGGCAGTGCGATCCGTCATGGCCGTCGAGAGATGCGTACCCAGACGCATCAGGATCGGGGTTCTGGTTCCAGACAGCGCACGCGCCAGAACCGCCGCGCGACCGCCGCGATCTTTGGCAGCCAGGATCGCCAACGGGCGGCGTTCGCGCAGATAGCGAGCGAGCGCAGGCGCGGCAAACAGCGTATGCGGTGTTCCCAGGCGGATCAAATTGACCCGATCCGGCAGACGCGCCAGATGCGGGCTGGTGTCGCGCACCAGCACCAGATCAATTTCCTGCCCCAGATCGACAAAGCCGCGCAGCAGGTTGATGAGCATCCGCTCGACCCCGCCATGACCAGAGAAGGAGGCAAAAACAGCGACTGGGCGCGAAGTTTGGGGCAATGAATTTTGCTCGACAGCTTGAAACATCGGGTCATGTATCCTTATCTAGATAACCAACTGGATCGGTCTGACATTTGTCAATGCAATGACTGCACCGAAGACCGACAGTGCGGATCAGTGCTCGTGATTGCGGGTGATCGACCCGTGTTACGCCGTCGCAGCAATCCGCAACAAACAGATCGAATTCAACTGGAGCTTAGACATGATGATCTCAAAATTACCCGTCAGCCACGCTGTCCTCAGCGCCAAACCCTTTGCACTCTGGCCTTATGCGCCGGTGCTGTCTACCGCACTGCTGCTGGCTGGCCTGCTGTTCATTCCATCCTGGCTGCCTGCGTCATGATGCGTATCGGGTTGCCGGATCATCCGGCACCCCCGGATGATGACTGGGTACGCTTGAGGATTAAGCGGCGGATGGCCTGAGCGGTGACTGATGCGTTTATAATCGGGTGCTTTCGTATTTGCCGCTACGCTGGACACCATGTACCGAACTGACGATCTGCGCATCCGCGATATCACGCAAGTCCGCTCGCCCCGCGCCCTGCGCGACGAATATCCGCTTTCCGAACAGGCCGCTACCACCGTACATGAGACGCGCCATGAGATTCAGCGCATTCTGCATGGCAACGATGACCGCCTGCTGGTCGTGGTTGGCCCCTGTTCTGTCCATGATCCCCAGGCGGCACTGGAATACGCGCAGCGTTTGCGCCCACTGCACGATGCGCTGAGCGAGCATCTACTGCTGGTGATGCGCGTCTATTTCGAGAAACCACGCACCACGGTGGGCTGGAAGGGATTGATCAATGACCCCAATCTCGACGGCAGTTTCGAGATCAACGCGGGGCTAGGGATCGCCCGTAAGCTCCTGCTGGATCTTAATGCGATGGGCATTCCGGCGGGGACTGAATTCCTCGATCTCATCAGTCCGCAATATATCGCCGATCTGGTGAGCTGGGGTGCCATCGGCGCCCGCACCACCGAGAGTCAGGGGCACCGCGAGCTGGCTTCTGGCCTGTCCTGTCCGATCGGTTTCAAGAACGCGACCAATGGCGATGTGCGGGTGGCCATCGATGCCATCCACGCGGCGGCGCGTCCCCATGTCTTTATGTCCGTCACTAAAGACGGCCAGTCTGCGATTTTCAGCACCACCGGCAATCTCGATACCCATATCATCCTGCGCGGTGGACAACGACCAAACTATGACTCGGAGAGTGTCAGCATCGCCGCCGAGCAGATCGTCGATGCTGGTCTGACGCCCAAAATCATGATTGATTTCAGCCATGCTAACAGCGGCAAGCGACCCGAAAAGCAGCGGCGTATCTGTCAGGACGTGGCCGGTCAGTTGAGTCGTGGCGACCGGCGCATCATCGGGGTGATGATCGAGAGCCATCTGGTTGGCGGACGCCAGAATCTGGATGCAAACGCCGATCTAATCTTTGGCCAGAGCGTCACCGACGCCTGTATTGGCTGGGAGGAGACGGTACCGATGCTGCACGAACTCGCCGAGGCGAGTGCCCGGCGACGCGAGTGCGACTGACGGCGGCGGGTTCTATATTTATGACAGTCACACGCCAGTGCCTTGCAGGCTGCCTGATCGGACTGTGTCTTGCCCAGCAGGCGCAGGCCGAACTCTACCAGTGCCGTCAGGCTGACGGGCGGATCAGCTACCAGCAGACCGCCTGCGATAACGGCGCAGTCAGCCGGTCGGTGGCGGTTGATACCCGTGGGCCGGATGGCACCGACACAGGATCAGCCCATCACGATTATTCGGTCACAGCGCAACTGGAAACGATGCAGAGGCAGCGCGAACAGGCCGTCAGGGCGCAGACTCGCAAACAGGCCGCCAACACACCGCGCCGGTCACTCGTCTCCACGCATGAATACAGTCCGGCCAAATGCGCCAAGCAGCAGGCTGAAGTCGCCAAATGGCATGACCGGGTGCGCAAAACCTATCGCACTCGCAATGAAAAGGCGCTCAACGAAAAGACGCTACTCCATCATCAGGAACTGATGGAACGCTATTGCGAATAACGGTTCCGGTGATGTCCTGTCTGGCCTTGATCATCGTTCCGGCCAAAACCCTGTAACCGAGTAGGTCATCAGCGTTGCTGAAGGTGGCGGCAAACGCTCCGCCCTTCTTTTACCCTTGGAAGTGACGAACAACCGAGGGGTGAAGCGATGAACGAAGCGTC
>CAIUAY010000204.1 GCA_903897335.1 uncultured Chromatium sp.
CGTTTGAGGCGCTCTCGTGGCACATATGATTTCTTATAAATCAAAAGTTTACGATTTGCGCGCTCAGCCTCATTTTTGATTTTCGTGTACGGCCAAAATTAGAATTAACTGATTGTTTTGAAAGATATTTGCTTGCCCCCTAAAATCCTAGAGAGCCCTAAAAATCAGCTTAAGGCTTTGACTGTATTCAATTAACAACCAAAACTCATGTTAAGCTAACCGCGATTGTTTTGCAGTCACTCGCAACCGGTCGATAGGAATGCCTCGATTGGGGCAGGTTTGCCGAACAAGTAACCCTGATAGTGCTCGCAGCCGTATCTTAGCAGCAGTGCATGTTGCTCCTCCGTTTCGACACCCTCGGCGATGACGTTCAAACCAAGCGATTGGCTCATGGCCAGCACGGCGCGCACGATTGCGGCATCGTTCTGATCGTGCGTGATATCGCGCACGAATGACTGGTCGATCTTGACTTGATCCAGCGGCAAACGCTTGAGGTAAGACAGCGACGAATAGCCGGTACCAAAGTCATCCAGTGAAAAGCCCACGCCGAAATCCTTCAGTTTGCGCATGCGTTCGATGATCTGGTCGATCCGGTCGAGTACGACGCTTTCGGTGAGCTCCAGTTTCAGCAGAGAGGGTGCAATGCCGTAATACGCGATCTGTGCGCACACCTGCTCGACGAAATCTGGTTGATGAAACTGGCGGGCGCTGACATTGATTGATAGCGTGAGTGCGCGCGTCTGCGGATCGGTCTGCCAGCGTTGCAGTTGGGTGCAGGCTTGCTCCAACACAAATGCCCCAATCGGAATGATGAGTCCGGTTTCCTCGGCCAATGGGATGAAACATCCTGGCGGGACTGGCTCGCCTTCGGGCGGTATCCAGCGCAGCAAGGCTTCCGCGCCACTAATGCGGCCATGTCGGTCTACCTGAGGCTGGTAGTAAAGCCGCAACTCCTTCTCGCGAATTGCGCGGCGCAAGTCCGCCTCCATCTGCGCGCGCGCATCGATGGTCGCCTGCATGTGCTGATTGAAAAAACGGATGCTGTTGCGACCCGCGCTCTTGGCTTGATACAGGGCAACGTCGGCCTGCTTGAGGAGAACGTCGAGGGCAAGGTCTTGGCCGCAAAAAAGCACGACGCCAACGCTTGCAGAACTGTGATGCGCGGGTCTTCCTGGGGTCAGGACATAGGGCTGAGCAAGCGCCAGGTGCAGATTTTCAGCGATCATTTCGGCTTGCAGTGCCGCAGACGATTCGTCTCGCCCCAACTCCCCCGCGACGATAATGTATTCGTCTCCGCCCAGCCGGGACACGGTATTTTCTTGGCGTACGCTGGCGCTTAACCTACGTGCCACCTCAATGAGCAGGCGGTCGCCGACATCATGACCCTGGGTATCATTGAGGTTCTTGAAATGATCCAGATCCAGCATGATCAGGGCACCGTAGTCACGATTGCGATGGCTGATTGCCATTGCCTGGCGCAGGCGATCCAGCAGCAGGCGGCGATTCGGTAAGCCGGTCAGAGGATCGAAATAAGCCAGGTTGCGGATCTGTTCCTCGGCCAGCTTGCGCTCGGTGACATCCACGCAAAAGCCCATGACAAGCTCGCCCGGTATGACGATGGTGCGCAGGTTGACGACGATATCGACCCTATCCTGTCTGCGCAGACCGATCTCCACTTGCTGCGCGCCGACGCGCAGAACCTGTTCGAGCAGACAGGCGTGCTCTTTTTCAAGACCTGGGGGCGATAAGTCAATGACAGTCATGCCGAGAAGCGCCGTGCGGGTGAAGCCAGTCATGGCGCAACCAGACGGATTGACATCCACGAATCTTCCACTCAAATCGGACACGAAAATACCTTCCGGCGCGTGTTCAATGTAGGTGCGGTAACGTTCCTCGCTCTCGCGCAGCCGACGTTCCAATGCCTTGCGGCGCTCGATTTCCAGGGTCAAGGCGTCATTGCGGCCTTGTAACTCCGCCCGGTTGCGATTGGAATCGACCACGTCTGCCTCAAGCCTCAGCGTGCGTCGCCGCATCCGTTCGACCCACAGCGCCGCCAGCAGCAAGATCGCTGGGGTAATACTGGCCAGGTAGAGGAAATTCCAGGAGGTGATGTGGCCGTAGAGCAGCGCTTCGGGAAGCGCCGTGACGAGTGAGAGCGACGTTCCCGCGACGGGGATGCGCATGATCAGGTCATAATCTTCGGAGAAACGGCTCGGCTCCAGAGCATGCAATGCGCGCAATGGCGTCAGTACACCGGGTGGGAGAGTGGTTAGGGCGAGAATGAGCGAGCCATCCAGACGCAGACTGCCCGACGCCGTTAATTCCCGGCCAGCATCGGTGATGAGGAACTGGCGGAACCCCAGATTCAACGTGGACGAGGTCAGGAAACGTGAGAGCAGCGATAGTTTAGACACCGTCATCACGGTGCCACCTGGCGTACCGCGATAGTCAACCCGTGCGGCGGCGATGATCCAGCCATGCTCGTCGTCGATGTGCAGTCGTGGAACCGCATCGCGCTCAAGTGTGGGTACGGAGTCGTCGGGAGCCGTGTCGGCGAGTGGGGTGCCCTCTTCGTCAAAATAGACGATACGATCGTAAACGGTTTCGCCGAGCGTGGTCTTTTCGCCAAGTTTGCGGCGAAAGCTTTCCTCGATGTCATAGAGGTTGGCATTCAGGCCATATCGCATGGACATGCCCAATGCTTTGTTGGTGAGGAAGGTGCCGAGCTCGTGACTTTCGGACAGGTTGCGGACGAAATTCTGCTGCTCCGCCAGAAAGTCGCTGATGAGTGCTGCGACTTGGCGGTTGTCCGCCATCATCCGTGTTTCCGCCGCCGTACGCAGTTGCCACTGAGACCGGTAGGCATTCGCCAGAAGGATGGCCACATAGGCGGAAAAAACGACCGCGATCAGGATCAGCCAATGCTGACGTGTCAGCCGAAATAGCATGGCCACCCCCGGTTTTACCGATGGTTGGCGAAAAAATCGGGGAAATAGCGTTGTACGCCAGGATAGTATTTCTTCACGAGCCGGTCGTAAGTTCCATCTTCCCGGATCTGACGGAGATAAACATTATAGGCGTCGCGCAATTGGGGAGCATCCTTGGGGAAGGCGGCGGCAAGCCGCTGCTCCTCGGAGATGGGACCGATGATTTTGAATTTTCCAGCCCACTTCTGCATATCGATCATGAGATCCGGGACATCCAGGAGCGACAGATCGGCATCCTGGTGAAGCAAAGCCGGCACCATTTCGTTGATGTTGCTGCTCTTGGCATAGGCGCGCAGCTCGATCTCCCCGCCTTTCAAGCCATAGTTGGCCGGGTCAAGACAGGTTTTTTCCATCACTAGGAGACTCTGTTTGCCGATAAGCGACTTGGTCTCCTCGATATCTTTGCGAAGATCCTCGCTCCCTGCGATGGGTTTGATCGGGGAATCAGCTCTGGCGATCAGCATCACTTGGGAGGGAAATGTGGGCTCTGAGTAAAGCAGGACTTGCTCCCGCCACGGCAGAACCGTGAAACCGGTGGCGATCATGTCCCCCTTAACAGGGAAATCGCCTTCCAGAGTCACGACATCACCCGCCGAACGCACCACGTTCTTGCCCAGCAGATCGCGCATCACCGAGTAGAAATCGCTGTATACCAGCCGGTACTCGACGCCGAGATAGGTCGCGAAGCCCTGCGTCAGTTCGGCATCGAAGCCGTCGCCAGCGCCGGTGACGAAATTCGCGTAGCGAATACCGATGTGACGCAGTTCACCCCTGGCCTTGATTTCAGGCAGGTCGGCGGCTTTCGCGGCGAGCGCGAGGCACAACCCGGACAGGACAATACACATCAAGGAAGACCATCGATAGTGGCTCATGTTGGCGATTACCCCTAAAAACCATGCGTTTAGCGAGAGCCTTACTTGAACTGAGAACGTCGTCACGGCTGCCGACGGAGCGCCGATCACATGCCAGAAACCGCCTCATGCGGAATCGTCTGCGGCTTGCCATGCAGCCATTCGCGCAGTCGCTGAAACACGACATAGAGCATCGGAATCAGGAAAATGCCGATGATCGAGGCGGCGAGCATTCCGCCGAATACCGCTGTTCCGACGCCGCGCTGGCTGGCCTCGCCTGCCCCGCTGGCGATGATCAGCGGGACTAGCCCGAGGATGAAGGCGAAGCTGGTCATGAGGACGGCACGGATGCGCAGCCGCGCGGCATTGGCGGCGGCCTCCAGGATAGACTTGCCACCCGTGCGCTCTTCCATCGCGAATTCGACGATGAGGATGGCGTTTTTACTCGCCAGTCCGATCAGCACCACGATGCCGACCTGGGCGTAGAGGTCGTTGGGTAGGTGCGCGATCCAGAGTGCCGACATCGCCCCCAGTACGCCAATCGTGACCGAGAGCAGAACCGCCGCTGGCATCGACCAGCTCTCGTAGAGTCCGACCAGAAACAGATAGGCAAACAGCACGGCCAGCCCCAGCACGATGGGCGTCTTGCCGCCGGCCTCCTTCTCCTGGAAGGCGGTGCCGGTCCATTCGTAGCCGAAACCGCTCGGCAGGGTCGTGGCGGAGAGCCGATCCATGGCACTGAGTGCATCGCCTGAACTGCGTCCGGGCGATGGCCCGCCCTGAAGCGTGACGCTGCGGTAGTTGTTGTAACGCTGCAAGAGTTGCGGGCCCAGGATGAGCTTCGGGGACATCAGCGCCCGAATGGGAACCATCTCGCCCTTGTTGTTGCGCACATGAATGCGGTAGACATCGGCGAATTTCTCGCGATCCGTCTCCTCGCCCTGGATCTGAACCTGCCAGACACGGCCGAACTTGTTGAAGTCGTTGACATAGTAGCCCCCCAGCGTGGCCTGGAGCGCGGTGAAGACATCGCTAATCTGGACCCCCAGGGTCTGAGCCTTCTCACGGTCGAAGTCGAGAAAGATCTGCGGATTGTCGGTCGCCCAGGTGGAGAAGACCCTGGAGAGCGCCGGATCCTGATTGGCGGCCAGTACCAGCCCCCGCATGGCGGCGGCCAGTTCCTGCGGCGTGCGACCCTGAAGGTCTTCAAGCTGGTACTCGAAACCACCGCCGGTGCCGAGCCCGACGATGGGCGGCAGGTTGAAGGGCATGACCCGCGCACTCGGGATCCCAATGGTTTGGGCGACGACCCGGTTGATCACGGCATTGACCTTGAGATCCGGCGTCGTCCGCTCGTCGAAGGGCTTGAGCCGGGTGACCACCAGGGCGCTGTTGGACTGCACCGCGCCGTCGAGGATGCTGAAACCCGGCACCGTCAGCACATGGGCGACCGCCGGATCCTTGCCGATCAGCGTCTCGAGCTGTTTGACGACATCCAGGGTGCGATTGACCGAGGCGCCCTCTGGCAACTGGACCTGCGCCATGAAGGCACCCTGATCCTCCTCGGGCAGAAAGCCGGTCGGGGTGACCTTGAACAGCCAGCCGGTGGCCAGTCCGGCGAGTGCGACCAGCACCAGAACTAGCAGCGACATCCGCACCAGACGGCGGACTACGGAGGCATAGCCGTCGCGCACTTGGTCGATCCCGTTCATCACATAGCGCATGGCGCCGCGTTTGTGATGGGTCGGCTTGAGCAGGATGGCGCAGAGCGCTGGCGACAACGTCAGCGCGTTGATCGCCGAGATCAGCATGGAGAAGGCGACCACGGCGGCGAACTGCTGGAACAATTGTCCGGTGATGCCGGGGATGAAAGCGACCGGCAGGAAGACTGACAGCAGCACCAGGGTGATGGCGACGATGGGGCCGCTGATCTGATCCATCGCCTTCTTGGCCGCCTCGCGCGGTGCGAGCCCCTCCTCTTCCATGATGCGCTCGACGTTTTCCACCACCACGATGGCGTCGTCGACCACGATGCCGATGGCGAGCACCACGGCCAGCAGCGAGATGGTATTGGCCGAGAAGCCGATCATGAGCAGGAAGGCGAAGGTGCCGACCAGAGCCACCGGGACGGCAATCAGCGGGATCAGGGTCGCGCGCCAACTGCCGAGGAAGAAAAACACCACGATGATGACCAGCACGAAGGCCTCGAACAGGGTGTGCACCACCTTTTCGAGACTGGCCTTCACGAAGTCCGTGGTGTCGTAGACGATGGCGTAGTCGAGGTCGTCCGGGAAGCGCTCTGCGAGCGTTTTCATCGCCGCCTGGATGCCGTTCGCCACCGCCACCGCATTGGCGCCTGGGGCCAGATAGATGGCCATCGAGGCACTGTCGCTGCCGTCCAGTCGGCTCGTCCGATCAGACTTCTGCGCCCCCAGCTCCACCCGCCCGATGTCCTTGACCAGAACCGTCGAGCCGTCCGGATTGGCGCGCACGACGATGGTCTCGAACTCGCCTGCGTCACTCAGTCGGCCCTTGGTCTGAAGGGTGATTTGGAACTGCTGATCCGCTGTCATCGGCTGGGCACCGATGCGCCCGACCGCCGCCTGGACGTTTTGGCTCTGGATCGCGGAGATGACATCGGAGGGCGTGAGACCGAGCGCGGTCAGACGGTCTGAATCCAGCCAGATCCGCATACTGTAGTCGAGCGGCCCGAACTGGGAGACCTCGCCGACACCCGGCACCCGCGCCAGGGTGTCGATGACGTTGATGGTTGCGTAATTGCTCAGAAACAGACCGTCATAGGCGTGCTTGGGCGAGTAGAGCGCCACCACCTGAAGCATGGCGGTCGACTTCTTCTTGACCGTCAGACCCTGACGCTTGACCTCATCGGGCAGCCTGGGCTGGGCCAGGTTGGCGCGGTTCTGCACGTTGACCGTGTTGATGTCGGGGTCGGTGCCCAGCGCAAAGGTGACGTTGAGCGTATAGCTGCCGTCATTGCCGCTGGTCGACTTCATGTAGAGCATCTTGTCGACGCCGTTGATCTGCGACTCGACCGGCTGGGCGACGGTGGATTCCACCACGGACGCGCTGGCGCCGGGATAGGCGGCGGTGACCGAGACCTGCGGCGGGACAATATCCGGGAACTGAGCCATCGGGATCTGGGTGATGGCGATCAGCCCGGCGAGCGTGATGACGACCGAGATGACAATCGACAGTCGCGGTCGGTCGATGAAGATCTCGGAGATCATGGCGCCGCCCTTCCGGTGACTGTCTGCACTGGCGCGGCCTTGACCACCTGTCCGGGTCGCACCTTCTGGATCCCCTCGGTGATGACCAGCTCGCCCTCCTTGATCCCCTTCTTCACCGCGATGTCGGCGTTCTTGACCTGCCCCGTCTCAATACGGCGCACCTGTGCCTTGCTGTCGGCATCGACGATGAGCACGAAGACACCCTGCTGATCAACCTGTAGAGCCGACTGGGGAATCAGGATCGCCGATTCGGGTTCGCCGCTCTGGACTACCACGCCAACGTATTGGCCATCCACCAGGATGCTGTCGGGATTGGGCAACTCGGCGCGCAGAGTCACCGAATCCGTCCCCTGATCGGTGGTCACGTCGACGAAATCCAGATGTCCGGGATGATCGTAGAGAACGCCGTCGGGAAGCCGGGCGTTGACCACGACGTTCTTGGGATCGCCGCCCCTGGCCTTGACATCGCGTCGCGCCTTGAGCAGCTCGCGTTGCGTCAACGGAAACTGAACATAAATGGGGTTGCGGCTGACGATGGTTGCCAGGATGTTCGAGGATGGCCCAACCAGATTTCCGACCGTATAGCTGGCCAGCCCGATGCGCCCGGCGACCGGCGCGGTGATCTTGGTATAGCCCAGATTAAGCATGGCTGCCGTCAGCGCGGCCTTGGCCTGGGCGATGCTGGCTCTGGCAACGGAAGCTGCCGCCTGGAGTTGATCGACATTGGCCTGAGCGATATTTTTCTGCCCCAGCAATTCTTTGCCACGCGCAAGCTGGGCATCTGCGTTCTGCGCATCGGCCTGAGCCTTGGCCACATCCGCCTGCCGCTGCTCCACGACCGACTGATACTGATCCGGCTCGATCACGAACAGGACATCGCCAACAGCCACCGTCTGACCTTCCGTGAAGCGTCGCTCCTTGAGAAAACCTTCGACCCGCGCTCGCAGTTCGACCCGATCGATGGCCACCACGCGCCCAACAAAGGTCGCCTCGTCATCAATCATCTGGGTCTTTGCCGCTACGGCCACGACCGCTGGCGGCGGCATCTGCGGCGGGGCAACCGGTGCTGGTTTATCGCAGCCTGGAAGCACTAGGATCATGCCAAGCAGCAACCAGTGCGCGTACCGGCAAGTTGACCGCAGAGGAACGAGTGAGGACGCATCACCCGCCCTCCGTGAACGTGGGACACATATAGTGAAGTGGTGCGTCATCGGAATACCTGATGCGTGATTGAGACGAAATGAATGCTATCTGAAAAGCGCCGGGGGTGTCGTCAATGCACGACGGGAAGACCTTGATGAACTGGTTTGATGGCTTCACGCTGCACCGGGGGGTCAACGACCGGTGGGAACTGCTGGCCTGTCGCCTCAGGCCACGTCGATGACGTTAAATCAGCGTCTCCTTACTCCTTAGCACATCCTATGGCTATGTCTGCGTTAGGTGTTGAAGAGCGCTAACCCGTTGAATCGGCTTAGCCGCTCCGCCTGCTATATATAACAAAAACAGATGGTTGTGTCGCTCATAAAATACCCCAACACCTAACGCAGACATAGCCAATCCTGTTCAGTCCTGGGTACGAGTTGCGGGTGATCGGTGTGCCGATCAGCACGCTCCAGGGTCTTTTGATAGATTAGCTCATGGTGGTACGAGTTGCGGGTGATCGGTGTGCCGATCAGCACCCACGCCTGCGCTCGCGTCTGGGTCGCACCTGTCCATCCCAGAGCAGGGGTCGTTCCAGCCATTTCTGGATGAACGACCAGGCCGGATGATAGCCCTGATGCGGCAGCCGACAGTCAGTGCAGTCCTTGCGCGGGTTGCCGTGGCGGTCGTAGTTGATGCGATAGGAGCCGGGACACTGATAGACATACAGCGGGCAATAGCAGAACAGACAATTGAATTCGCGCGTGATGCCGCTGTGACAGGGATAAAACGCACAGGCGGTATTGGTGAAACCTTTGAACGATGCGCTCAGCGTCTGCTCGTCAGTCATGGCCTATTTTGCCAGCGCCAGTAGCGCATCTAAATCCAGACAGCTTTCGACGTGTTCGGCGAGCGCATCCAGCGCCGCTTCAATGCGCGCTTCAAAATCAATCTGCGCCGCGTTCACGCCAACCTGCTCCAGCCAATGCGCCCGAAACGCATCCGCGCCGAAAATCCCGTGCAGATAACCGCCCATCACCCGCCCGTCAGCCGTCATTGCGCCTTCCGCCCGCACCGCGCCCGTTCCGTTATCGAGCAGCAGCCACGGGCGTTCCAAACCGGCGCCAGTGGTGCGTCCCATGTGCATTTCATAGCCGGTGACGCGGCAACCGCTGCGCTGCTCCTGTCCGGCAATCTCAATTAACCGCTTATCGGCGCTGATTTCAGTGTCAATGTCGAGCAGACCCAGCCCCGCAGTCTCGCCCGCTACACCTTCAATGCCGAGCGGATCGCGCACCACGCGACCGAGCATCTGAAATCCGGCACAGAGTCCAACCACGCGCCCGCCACGTCGCACATGCGCGAGGATGTCGATGTCCCAACCTTCGCGTCGCAAGACCTCCAGATCAGCGCGGGTTGCTTTCGAGCCGGGCAGAATCACGACATCGGTGTCGGCAGGAATCGGCTCGCCGGAGTTGATCCAGCGCAGATTGACGCCGGGTTCGGCAGCCAGTGGGTCCATGTCGTCGAAATTGGCAACCCGCGACAGGCGTGGAATCATGATATTGAGCGTGCCGCCCATGGTTTCGGCTGGACGTTCCAGTGCCAGCGAATCCTCAGCAGGCAGCCGTGCTGCGCCTTCAAACCAGCGCACCATGCCGAGAAATGGCCAGCCAGTGTGCGCGGTGATGGTGTCGCAAGCCGGTTCAAACAGTGAAAAATCGCCGCGAAATTTGTTGACGATATAACCAACCACGCGGTCACGATCCGCCTGATCGAGCAGCAGCCAGGTACCGACCAGTGACGCCATCGTGCCGCCCTTGTCCAGATCGCCCAACACGATCACCGGCACACCGGCGCGTTCGGCAAAGTGCATGTTAGTGATGTCGCAATGGCGCAGATAAATCTCCGCGCCGCTGCCCGCGCCCTCGACCAGCACCAGATCCGCCTCGGCACACAGTCGCTCGAAACTGTCGAGCACGGCGGGCATCAGCCCCTGGCGCATCTCGTGATACACCCGCGCCGGACAGTTGCCAAGCGAACGCCCACGTAGCACCACTTGCGAACCGACATTGCTCTGCGGTTTCAGCAGCACCGGGTTCATGTGAATCGACGGCGCCACGCCACAGGCGCGAGCCTGCAATGCCTGAGCGCGACCGATTTCACCGCGTGGCTGCTCACCGTCAGGGGTTGCTGGCGCGTCGCTATCCGCAGTGACGGCGGCGTTATTGCTCATGTTCTGCGCCTTGAACGGACGCACCACCAGCCCACGCCGGGTGTAAGCGCGACATAAACCGGCGACAAACAGGCTCTTGCCGACATCGGATGCCGTGCCCTGAATCATTAGTGTGCGGGCGCGACGCGGGCCATGATCCGCTAACGGTGGCAGGTCGAGAGTGATGGTGGGAGCGGAATCGGTCATGCGAAAAGTCTCAAATAACCGCCGGTCGTGCAGCGGCAGCGTAACGGAAAAAGCCTGCATCCATCGCGTTCACGGCGGATGCAGGCTCCAAACTCATGGCGGCGATCCGGCACAACCGGCATCGCCCGCATCACGATCAAACGCGCTCGTACTGCTTCTGCTGCTCCTCGGTCATCTGTTCGGTACCGCCACCACACGCCTTCGCCCCGCCACCACAGGCCTGGGGTGCCGCGCCGACCGCGCTGATGACCGCCGGACGCTTGGCTGCCGGCGCCTGTTTCCAGGCATTGTGATCCGGCTCGACGATCTTGGATTTGGACTTGTCATAGTCGAACTTGATGAACTTCTTGAACGCAGGCCCCCAGTAGTTCTGCTTGCCCAACTGATAGAAGCGACGTTCCATGGCGCTCTTAAGGAATGCCTTGATACAACCAATCAGGTAACGGCGGCGGAAGGGATCGCGCACCCAGGGATACTGGAAGAACATGCGCCGCATGTAAAAGCGCCGATAGTTGGCCATGACCCCGTCGAGCAGCTCGGCGCGGTCGATGTTGTCGGGCTTCATGATGGGCGAGACGAAGTTGTATTTGGAATAGTCGAAGACCTCGACCTTGTCGCCCATCTCGGCAAACATGTCGGAGAACGGCCAGGGGGTGTACATCGACCAGTTCGCCATGTCTGCGCCCCAGTCCATGACCATCTGGTAGGTCTCCTCCAGGGTCTCGCGGGTCTCATTCTCCAAACCAACGATGAACTGCGCCTCGGTGACGATGCCGTTCTGCTGGAGGAGCTGGATGGCGCGCTTGTTTTGCTCGATCGTGGTCTCTTTGACGAAGCGGTCAAGATTGAGCTGCGCGGCGGCTTCGGTGCCGAGTGAGATATGCACCAGACCGGCTTTGCGGTAGAAGGGCAGCAGATCCTCGTCGCGCATCACGTCGGTGACACGGGTGTTGATGCCCCAATGGATGCCAAGGTCGCGGTCGATCAGTTCCTGACAGAACTCAACGAACATGTTTTTATTGATCTGCGGTTCTTCGTCAGCAAGGATAAAGAAGCCAACGCCGTGAACCTTCACCAGCTCTTCAATCTCATCGACCATGCGCTTAGGGTTGCGCACACGGTAATCGCGCCAGAATTTCCACTGCGAGCAGAAGCTACAAGTGAATGGACAGCCACGCGCCATGTTGGGCGTGGCGACCGGGACGCCAAGCGGGATGTAGATGTACTTCTTCCATTCCAGGATGCCCCAGTCCGGCCAGATCGAATCGACATCCTTGATTGATGGTTCGGCGGGGGTGGCAACGACCTGTTTGTTCTCGTCCAGATAGGCGATGCCGTTGATCGTCTCGCGCTCGGCTGGCCAGCGGCCTTCGTCGATTGCGCGCACCAGATTCAGCGTGACGGCCTCGCCCTCGCCGCGCACGATGGCATCGATCCAGGGCGCTTCACCCAGCACCTGCTGGAACATGAAGGTGCCATGAATGCCGCCGAGCACGGTGACAGCGTTCGGATGCTCTTCCTTGGCGATCTGCAACACGCGCTGTGCCGCGTAAATCATCGGCGTCATGGCCGTGGTCGCAATGATATCGGGCTTCGTATTGCGGATGGCGACGCGCAGTTGCTCATCGTCCAGCTTGTCCACCAGCGCGTCGATGAACTGATAATCGTGGTAGCCACCCGCTTTTAGATAGCCCGCGATGTAGGCGACCCAGGCTGGCGACCAGTTGCCGGCGATATCGGCGGCACCGGCGCTATAGTTTGGGTGGACAAAAAGGATACGCATGGTTAGCTCCGGTGAGTAAGAACGGTCGATCACAGACGCCATCGAAAGGGTGGTGGTCAGGAGGCGTCAAGGCAAGAGGCGCACCAATCAGGTTTCAGTTCAGCGCGGGTGTTCGCCTTATCCGATGCGCCATCTATGGAATTCGGATTCGGTCAGCGATAATAACAATCACACTCTTAAATCGCCAGAGAGGGTCATGTGCCGGATTCTGGCGGCATCAACGCAGCGTTGGCCTTGATTCAGATGAAAAAACTGTATTTGATCGGCATGGGGCCAGGTGGCTCCGAATATCTCACCATGCAGGCCATCCAAACCCTGAAACAGGTGGATGTCTTCTTCATGCTGGAGAAAGAAGGACGCGGCAAGGCAGAGCTTCTGACACAGCGTCAGGACATCCTGACGCATTATCTCGGTGCAAGCGGCTATCGCGTAGTCATGGCGGCCAGTCCGCCCCGCGCTAAAACCGCTGATTATCAGAATGATGTCCAGGTCTGGCATGATCAAAAACGCGCACTCTTTGCTGACCTGATCCGGGATGAACTGGCGGACGGCCAGACTGGCGCGTTTCTGCTGTGGGGCGATCCGTCGCTTTATGATCAAACCGTGTCGCTGGTTGCTGACCTGGCAGCGCATTCAGCCGGACAGATGGATTTTGAGATCATCCCCGGCATCACCTCAGTGCAGGTGCTCACGGCCAAACATAAAATTCCACTCAATCGCGTCGGTGAAAGCATCACTATTACCACTGGTCGTCATGCTGAAACCTGTGATCCGGCGACGCTTGATAACGCTGTCGTGATGCTTGATTACAATGCCTCATTCCAGCGTTTTACCGGGCAGGAGATGGATATTTACTGGGGCGGTTATCTGGGTTGCCCGGATGAGATGCTGGTTGCCGGGTCGTTGGACGAGGTGCTGGACGATCTGCTACGCGCCAAGTCCCAGGCGCGGGATGAGAAAGGCTGGTTGATGGACATCTATCTACTGCGACGCAGACAGCGTGACAACAGTGCTTTCGAGTAAACTGGCAGGATGGAACATCAGCCCCGCAAACGCTTCGGCCAGAACTTTCTCCACGACCCCGCCATCATTGAGCGTCTTCAGGCGTTCATTGATGCCAGACCCGGCGAGCATCTACTGGAGATTGGCCCCGGTCAGGGCGCCATCACCAAAGGTCTGCTGACCGCCGTCGGGGTGCTGGAGGTGGTGGAACTCGACCGCGATCTCATCGAGCCACTGCGCCAGCGTCTGGGATCGCTTGGGGATCTGCGGATTCACAATGTCGATGCGCTCAAGTTCGATCTCCGCTCACTGGCTGACGGTGCGCACAGACTGCGCATTGTTGGCAATCTGCCTTACAACATCTCCACGCCGCTGCTGTTTCACTTTCTGGAACAGGCGGACTGCATCGACGACCTACATCTGATGCTGCAAAAAGAGGTGGTGGAGCGGATCGTTGCCGCGCCGGGCGACAAGATCTACGGGCGTCTGTCGGTCATGGTGCAAAGCGTGTGCAGCGCGAGCTGTCTGCTGCGGATCGGGTCTGGCGCCTTTACGCCCGCGCCGAAGGTCGAATCCGCCTTTCTGCGTCTGCGCCCATTGCGCCCGCGCCGCCATCCGCTCGATGACCCGGCGCTCCATGCCCGCATCGTCACGGCAGCCTTCGGACAGCGGCGCAAGACCTTACGCAACAGCCTTTCTGGGCTGATTGATCCAGCCATCTTTGAGGACGCTGACATCAATCCGACTCTCCGGGCAGAAAACCTCGATGTCGCCAGTTATGCCCGTCTGTCAAATGCCGCCAGTCTGGCGCTGCGGTCGCTTACGTCTTCTGTATCCAAACAGTGACAGCGGCGGTGCTTTTTATTAGCATCATCAACCATTCGCTGAAACCAGGCGCGCTTCCGCCGCTGAGATAACGACTTAATGATCAATAAACTCAAGCGTTTTATAACGTCTCTTTTGCCGGTTGACAACACTCGCCGGGGCAACTGCAACCGTTGTGGAGACTGTTGCAAGCTCCCCTATCCCTGCCCGTTTCTGCGCTTCGATGACGCCGGACTAAGCAGTTGCTCTGTTTATTATTTGCGTCCGCCGAGTTGCCGCAAATATCCTCGCGTCGCATCTGAAAATCTCACCCCGCAAACCTGTGGATTCTTCTTCCTGCCCCCCGAACCACAGATCGACTGCCTCAATCCATCAGGTTTTGAACCAGTTCAGGCGAATATCCTCGCCGTCGAGGAATAGCGGATATCAGCGGCACGACGCAAGCTGCCAGGCCAGGTTTCAGTGCAGTGCATACGCCTGACGATGCATCTGCTCCAGCACGTCAAGATTAACCACTGACTGCCCGCCAAGCCTGCCGCTCAGTGCACGGGCAGGTCGACCGGGATCACCCAGATGATCAACGACCAGTGGCGCGGCTCTGAAGTCCTGCCGGGCGGTGTAATCGTTCACCGTCACCAGCAGCGCCTTCAGTCCAGCACCCAGCGCTGCACGGACGCCATTGACTGAATCTTCGACCGCGATGCACTCATGCGCCGCAAGTCCCAGTTCAGCAAGCGCCAGCAGGAAAATATCCGGCGCCGGTTTCTTGGCAGGCACGACATCGCCTGCGGCGATCACCGCGAACCAGTCGCGCAGACCGGGCTCGCCACACTGCGCAAGCAATGCGTCCACGTTTTCAGGCGTGGTGGTGGTTGCAATCGCCAAGGCTATCCCGGTTGACCGCGCCTCGCGCAGCAGCCGCAGCACACCTGGGCGCAACGGAATGGCGCCAGTTTGCAACATGGACACATAGTGTCGAGTCTTGGAACGATGCAGCTCGCTGATCAGGGCATCCTGATCCACCGATGGGTCAAACTGAATCCCCTCGCTTTCCATGAAATAGCGAATGCGCTCCTTGCCACCGGTCACGGCCAGCAGTTCGCCATAGCGCCTGACATCCCACGTCCAATCCAGACCTGCCTGCGCGAAAGCGGCATTGAATGCGGGACGATGACCGTCACGCTCGGTATCGGCGAGCGTTCCATCGACATCGAAAATGATGGCTTTGAATCCAGACATGCACAGACTCCACAAGACTGAAACATAAAACCCGCAACGTTGATGCGAGCGGACAGAAATGACTCGATGCCGGATGCTGGCTCATCACCGATGCGCCGTATTCAGTTGCCCATTTCACGCAGATCTGTTACTTAAGACCGCTTTTCGCAGTGACGGATTCGTGACACGGGTTCGGACTGCGGGGCATTCCACGACCTGAGCCTTCGGGAGAGATCATCATGGCCGAAGCAAAAGCACACGAAGCCATCACGTTCGGATTTCAACCTTACAATTCCGAAAGCGATGAAGAATACATGAGTCCAGGCCAGGAGGAACATTTCCGTGCCATCCTGCTGGCTTGGAAGCATTCGCTGATGGAAGAAGTGGACCGCACCGTCCATCACATGCAGGATGACGCGACCAATTTCCCCGACCCGAATGACCGTGCGACCCAGGAGTCCGAATTCAGTTTGGAGCTGCGCACCCGCGACCGTGAACGCAAGCTGATCAAAAAGATCGACGAGGCGATTGATCGTCTCGATGATCATGACTACGGTTATTGCGAAGCCTGCGGCGTGGAGATCGGGATTCGTCGGCTGGAGGCGCGTCCCACCGCGACACTCTGCATCGACTGCAAAACACTCGACGAGATCCGCGAAAAACAGCGCGGCTGAGTGATTCCGCCCACTGGTTTGCCTGAATCTGCGCCAGACGCTATCGGGTCAGGCTATCGTGGTCGTTTTGCGCCCTCGCCAACCGGTTCGCTGCATCTTGGCTCGCTGCTCACGGCCATTGCCAGTTATGCCGATGCGCGGGCTCATGCTGGAGTCTGGCTGGTGCGCATGGAGGATCTCGACCAGACGCGCGAAGTGTCTGGCGCGGCCATTGAGATCCTGCGGACACTCCAGACATTTGGCTTGATCTGGGATGAACCCGTCATCCGGCAAAGTGAACGCGCCCCGGCCTATCAATCCGCCCTGGATGCTCTTGCCGCCAGTGGCCTGACCTATCCCTGTGGTTGCAGTCGTGCCGAGACTGCCCGACGTGGCCGTTTGGGAATCGAAGGTTTTATCTATCCTGGCACCTGTCGTGCTGGACTTGCCAACGTACGCCAAGTGTGCTCCATCCGCTGCCGCACTCACGGTCAAACCATTTCCTTCACTGACCGGATTCAGGGCAGACAGCGCCAGTCGATTGATGAAGTCATCGGTGATTTCGTGCTGCGTCGCGCTGACGGTCTCCATGCCTATCAGCTTGCGGTGGTCGTCGATGATGCCTGGCAGCAGGTGACGCATGTGGTGCGCGGTGCCGATCTGCTGCTTTCGACGCCACGCCAGATCCTGCTGCAACAGTCTCTGGGTCTGGCGTCCCCAGACTATGCGCATGTGCCGCTCATTCTGGACACTGAAGGGCGCAAGCTCAGTAAATCACTCGCCGCCGCGCCGGTCGATCCGGCACGGCCACTCCCGACGCTGCAACGCGCCTGGACGCTGCTCGGTCAGGAACCGCTTCCTACCGTCACCTCGGTCAGGTCATTCTGGACGCAGGCTATCGCGCGCTGGCGCATCGAACAGGTACCGGTCTGCCCGTCAATCCGTCTTGCCGAACAGCCATCACCATGCCTGCAACACCCGGTTTCAGATCGCAACACGCTTTCAGGAGGCCACCATTTCCATGAGTTTTCTGGACAAGATACATGCCTGCAATCGCTGGAATCCGGCTGATTTTCTGCCACTCTGGCTCAACGGTGAACGGATCGGCAGTCTGCGCCCAAGCGCTGCCGATCAGCTGCGACGCTGGCCTGACCAGTTTGACGTGACGCCCGACGCGGTTGACTGGCACGGTGCGCCGACGGATGGCGCAGGTCGCACGGTGGTTCTGGCTGAGCTGGTCGAGTGCCTGGTCGTGGACGGCGTGATCAGCCATCGGCATGGCGAGCTGTATCCGGTGACAGCGAGCACGCGGGAGCAGACCCGCTGTCTGGTTGACCGCGCTGCGGCGCCTTTTTTTGGAATGCGGGCGTTCGGACAGCATGTGAACGGCTTTGTGCGAACTATGCACGGCATCGAGATGTGGATCGGGCGACGCGCCGCAGATCGTCGCCATTATCCAGCCTGTCTCGATCATCTGGTGGCGGGTGGCCTGCCAGCCACGCTAAGTCTGGCTGACAATCTGCGCAAGGAATGCGCGGAAGAGGCAGGAATACGACCTGACCTGGCGGATCGTGCAGTTGCCGTCGGTGCCGTGACCTATTGTCATGACTCGGTGCGCGGACTGAAACCGGATGTCATGTATTGCTATGATCTGGAATTGCCGGAGGATTTCGAGCCGCGCTGCACCGATGGCGAGGTTGAGCGATTTGATCGTCTGCCAGTCGCCGAAGTACGCGAGCTGGTGCGTGACACCGGCGCGTTCAAGCTCAATTGCAATCTGGTTATCATCGATTTTCTGATCCGTCACGGCTTGATCCCTCAGGAAGACCCGGATTATCTGACGCTCATCCGGGGGCTGCATGCGCCGTTACCCGAATCAGGCAACGACGCCCGATCACTGTCAAAATAGCGTTTTCGCTCTCATTTTCGCAGAACAGCACACCATGAACACAGCGCAACAACCGATCACAAGACGCCTGACCCTCCCCGTCACCATCGGCCCGGTCACGGTTGGCGGTCTGGCACCCATCGTGATCCAGTCCATGACCAACACCGATACCGCCGACATCGATGCCACGGTGCGCCAGGTTGCCGATTTGGCGCGGACTGGCTCGGAGCTGGTGCGGATCACGGTCAATCATGAATCCGCCGCCAAAGCCGTCCCGGCCATCCGCGAGGCGCTCGACGCCCAAGGCTGCGCTGTGCCGCTGGTTGGCGATTTCCATTTTAACGGGCACCGACTGCTGACTGATTATCCCGAGTGCGCCCAGGCGTTGGCTAAATACCGCATCAATCCAGGCAATGTCGGCGCTGGCGAAAAGCGCGACAGCCAGTTTGCAACCATGATCGAACTGGCCTGCCGCCATGACCGTCCGGTGCGCATCGGCGTCAACTGGGGGAGTCTGGATCAGGAACTCATTGCACGGTTGATGGATGAAAACGCCAGATCTGCCGTTCCTCGTGAGGTCGGTCAGTTGATGTATGAGGCGATGGTAGAGTCCGCCATCTCCAGCGCCGAACGGGCGCGGGCGCTGGGATTGCCGAAGAATCGGATCATCCTGTCATGCAAGATGAGTGGCGTTCAGGATCTGATCGCGGTCTACCGCAAACTGGCCGAACGTGGCGACTATGCACTGCATCTGGGTCTAACCGAGGCCGGCATGGGTTCCAAAGGCATCGTCGGATCAACCGCCGCGCTGGCCGTGCTATTACAGGAAGGAATCGGCGATACTATCCGGGTTTCGCTGACCCCAGCGCCGGGCGAGGCGCGCACCCGCGAGGTCGTGGTCGCGCAGGAAATCCTGCAAACCATGGGGCTGCGCGCCTTCGCGCCGATGGTCACCGCCTGTCCGGGCTGCGGTCGCACGACCAGCGACACCTTCCAGCATCTCGCTCAAAATATTCAGAGCTATCTGCGCGAGCAGATGCCAGTCTGGCGCACCCGCTATCCGGGCGTCGAGACCATGCAGGTGGCCGTGATGGGCTGCGTCGTCAACGGCCCCGGCGAAAGCAAACATGCCAATATCGGGATCAGCCTGCCTGGCAGTGGCGAACATCCGGCAGCGCCGGTCTATGTCGATGGCGAGAAGGTGGCGACACTGAAAGGCGAAGGGATCGCCGAACAGTTCAAGCGCATGGTGGATGCGTATATTGACGCCCGTTATCGTCAGGGAGCGCCGAATTAGAATAGCCGTCAGGCGCTCGATACTGACACGTCATTGTTCCTTGAACAGGGGCTAACCGATAGATGGCGGATACTGATCTATCTGGCAGTGAACGGCGTCTCCACTCGCGCTATCCGGTGGATTTGACCGCCGAGCTGCGTGGGCACAGGCAGTCGGTCGTGAATTGCCGGGTACGCGATCTTGGCAGCGGCGGGATGCGGCTCGATCTGGGCGTCACCGATATCAGCCTGCGCCTACAGCTAGGCGAGCATTGCCAGATCCGCGTCGATCTGTCGACAACCTGGAGCAGTTCACCGGTGCAGGCCATCATCGAGATGGTGCGTCAGACTGACAGTGAGCTTGGGGTTCGCTTCGTCTATCTGGCCGGGAATAGCCAGCAGAAGCTCGCCCGATTCATCACCCGCATCATCCAGCATGTTGGCCGGGAGAACCCGGCAGAACTGGCTCAAAACCAGGCCACCGCACTGGCTATCCTGGAGGATGTGACGCGGCAGCGACTGCCAGTCATTCTGGATTCGTTGTTGCGCACGATCATCGAAGAGCTCTGGAATCATTGTGAACGCGCCGAAAATGACTCCGTGCGCATGCGCTTCAGTAGCGAGATCGGTCTGCTAGTTCAGTCGATCCAGAACGCACATCTGCTGCGGCAGATGAACGATGCCTTGCTTGACGCACTGGCTGATTCATCCCTGGAAATTCCTAACTCGGAAAAGCTGTTTGATACGCCATCACGGGAACTGGCACTGGTCGAACAGGATGCCTTCGAGACTTGGCTGGTCAAATCAGAAGTCCGCAAACGTCTGGAACTGGAGGTGTCAGAATCAATTGGCTGCCTGCGGCTTCAGACCGTGCCGCTTCTGGATCGAACGCGACTGCCGATTGAGCCAAAGGGACTGACCGACATCCTTGAGCAATCCCTGCGCGCCACCGGGATTGGCGAAGTGGTTTTGAGAGCGTCGCTACAGATCGTCGGCAAATCGCTTCCAAGCGATCTGGATGCGTTCTACCGGGCGCTGGTGACGGCTTGGTCGGAACGCGGACTGGTTATCCACGAGCCGCCAGCCGTCGAGGCAACCCAGCCTCAGCCGACGCATCCCGCTCCACCCCAGATACCAGCGGCGACGCCAGGCAACGCGCCGCAAACGCCCGGACTTGATCTTGTCGAATTGCTGACAACACTCCAGTCCGGTCAGCCCTGTCCAGACACCGAGTCGCGCCGGTCAGTGCCAAACGCCCTGCTGCGGGAACCCTGGCACGAGTGGTGGACGGCCATCGAGACTGAGCATCGTGACCAGTTGCGGTCACCGCAGTTGCACGAGCGCATCGCCGTGACAGACCGGATGCTGAACCATATCCTCGAAGACACCGCGACCCCGCCGCCGATCAAAGCCATCCTCAACCGTCTGCCCATCCATTTTCTCTCGATGACCATCGGTCATCCGGGGGCGCTGAGCAATGACCAGCACCCACTGATCCGGCTGATGAACCAGATGGAAAAGATCGCGCTGTTTCTGCCCAATGGCGAACGCGATGATCAGGCGCTGCAACAGGAATTCTCGGCGCTGATCGAACAGTTAGTCGTGACCAGCGCACAGGATCTGCAAGCACTGGATACGCTGTTGAGTCGCCTGCGGATGCTGGAATCACGTCTTGCGCAGGCGTATCGGTCGAATGTCGCCTATTGGGTGCAGGCGTGTCACTCCAGAGAACGTCAGCGGGCGGCGCGCCAACGGGTGCGCGATCAGCTCAATATGGCGCTGGGTGGGCGACGGGTTCACCACCTAATGACTGAACTCCTCAATGCAGGCTGGCGCAGCCTGCTGGAGCTGGACTGCCATGACGAAGGAAGCGAGGGATCGCTCTGGCAGCAGCATTGGGAGTTACTCTGGTGTCTGCATCTGGCCACGGGTGGAGAAGGCGTTCCGGGGAGCGACGTCCCACGCCATGCCACGGAACTGATTCCCGCCCTGCTCGCCGGTCTGGCCGCGATTGGTGCTGATCCATTTACCTGCGCAGAGCTGTCGGAAAAGATCGAAGCGGTTCTGGAACGCGCCCGTTTGTCCAGGCTCAAGCCCCATGACTATGCGGTCTTTGCCAAGCTCCTCCCTGACCCGGACGACGAACCAGATGCCCCCTCAGCGGGGCTAACGCTGGTTGATTGGGAATGGGGCGTGATTCAGATTGACGCCTTGCCTGTCGGCGCGCTGGTGTGGATGCGCGACAAGGCCGTGAATCGGGCACGGCGTCTCGTCTGGCGCAGTCAGGATGGCTCGCGGCTGGCGCTGGCCGACCCGCTGGGCAGGCGCATCAAGCGCACTCGCCGCAGCCGTCTGGTCAAGGCGCTCTGCCAGGGTACGGTGTCTCTTCAGGTACCATCGCGGCAAGGACTGATGACGCGGGCTGCCGACGCAACCATCGCAGAGATGCAGGCGCGACTGCATGAACATGACATCCGTGACCCGCTAACCGGACTGGAGAACCAGCATCGCTTCCGGGGTTCCCTGATCCGGCTGTTACAGTCCAGCAACGACATTCATCCGGGATATGTGTTTGGTTTCCTGGAGCTGGATCGGCTGGATGTCGTGACTGGCATCTATGGCTACGTGGCCGGTGAACAGGTGCTGGTCGCGGTCGCCGAACTCCTGCGGCAACAGTTGCCGAATGCCCACTGTCTGGCTTATCTGGGTGGCAATCGTTTCGGTCTGCTGGCGCCCGCCGTCGATCATCAGCAGGCTGCCCGCATCGGAGAGGTCTTGCGCACCGCGCTGAACGCCATCCCGTTCGCCTGGCAGGGCAAAACCTTTCGGATGTCGGGGAGTTTTGGCCTGACGTTCGTAACAGCACTGGATGTCACGTCCGAGCAATCGTTGTCGGCGGCCAGCCTGGCCTGTCTCGCGGCACGGCGCAATGGTGGCGACCGGGTAATCCTGTTCAGCGAGAATCATGAGCTGATCTGCGGACAGTTGGATCAGATGCGCGACTGGGTGCAGACGGAAGAAGTCATCAAGGCGCAACGCTGTCGGCTGCGCTGCCAGCGGGTCACGCCAGTCAACCCCGGTTCCGGGGCAGCGCATCATTGTGAAATTCTGCTCAGCGTCTACGATGAGCAGGGCGAACCGCTGCCGCTGGCAAACTTCATTGCAGCCGCCGAGTCATTGAATCTGATGCAGGAAGTAGATCGCCAGGTCATCGACGCCACCTTCCAGTGGTTTCATGACGAACCACTGGCGGCACTTGCGGAAGGTGGCGTCGCCATCAACCTTTCCGGGCAGTCTCTGAACGATCCCGATCTGGCGGCGTCGATCCGGGCGGGACTCGAACGTTGGGAAATCCCTGCGGATCTGGTTGGATTCGAGGTCACTGAAACGGCAGCCATTGCCGACCTCGAACGCGCCGCACTCATTCTTAATGAAATCAATGATATGGGATGCAAACTCTACCTAGATGATTTTGGTTCCGGTCTGTCTTCCTACGAGTATCTCAAACGACTTCCGGTTGGCTATATCAAGATTGATGGCTCATTCATCAAGGATATTCTGAACAACCCGCATGATCAGGCGATCGTCAGGTCATTTAACGAAATTGCCCATTTCATGGGGAAACAGACCATTGCCGAATATGTCGAGAGCGAAGCGATCCTGAATCTGCTGCGTGAAATGGGCGTGGATTATGCGCAGGGCTACGCGATCGACAAACCGCGCTTTGTGACTGGACTGGATCGTGGCTAAGCGCCGTCCGACGGCGAGGCTAAACCGGGTGTCAACCTGTGATTCAATGACTGACGGCGCGGCCAGGCATTGCCGGAAACCAGACGGCTGGTTGAAATCAGGGCTGGACTGTCGACACAAGGCTCAGGGGGTGAACACTCACGATGAAAACATACGCCGACCCAGACGATCTCTCAGGTTGCGGACGTTCGGGCATCGACCCGGAAGGCTGGTTTTTGGATGCCCGGCACCATCCTTCGCCGAATCAGACCGCCAGACCACCCGATACACTCATCGACCTGCTGGTGATTCATCACATCAGCCTGCCGCCGGGTGACTTCACGGGCAACTGGATCGACGACTTCTTTCTGAACCGGCTCGACCCAACCGTGCATCCGTATTTTGCGGAGATTGCTGACCAGCAGGTCTCGGCGCACCTGCTGATTCGTCGTGATGGCGAGCTCATCCAGTATGTGCCGTGCGGACAACGCGCCTGGCATGCGGGTATCTCCTGTTTTCAGGGGCGCGAACATTGCAATGACTATTCTATCGGGATTGAGCTGGAAGGCGACGGGCAAACGCTCTTCACGACGTCGCAATACTTAGTACTCGCTGACTGTACGCGCCGCCTGCGATCCCGCTATCCAGCCATCACGTCCGAACGCATCACCGGACACAGCGACATTGCACCAGGACGCAAGACTGACCCTGGCCCAACCTTCGACTGGCACGACTATCGTGCGCTTCTCGCCAGACCGGCAACTGATCACTTATTTGACCAACCGCTCCAGCGCCGAACGTGCGCGGTTGCTGGGGACTGCAAAACCGATCCCGACATTGCCACCGCCAGGTCCGATGAGTGCGCTGTTAATGCCAACAACCTCTCCGGCGAGATCGATCAGCGGGCCGCCGGAATTGCCGGGATTGATGGACGCATCGGTCTGGATCAGTTCGCCGAGCTGGTTGTCGGCAATCCCGCTGCGACCCACCGCGCTAACGATTCCGGATGTGACGGTTTGACCCAGTCCAAAGGGATTGCCGATCGCAATCACGAAATCGCCAACCTCCAGACGATCTGAATTGCCCAGCGGCAATGCCTGCACGCTAACCGGCGGAATCTTGAGGATGGCGATATCCGTGGCCGGATCGGCAACCAACAGTTCGGCGCTGAAACTGCGGCGATCCTTGAGCGTCACCATGATAGTGGTGGCATTTCGCAGCAGATGTTCATTGGTCATCACATAACCATGCGCGGCATCGACAATCACGCCAGATCCCACGCTCTGGCGCTGCTGGATGTCTTTCAGGTCGGGGATGGTCATCCCGAAGCGTTTGAGAAAACGATGAAAATCGGGGTCGCTGAGAAACGGATGCTCATCCATCGGGAGACTGGACTTGACCGCGACGTTGACGACTGCTGGCGTCACCCGCTGCATCAGTGGTGCCAGCGAAGGATAGCTGGCACCTGCTTTTGTGTAAGGAAAGCCAGATGAATGACCGGCGCTGACCGGCGGCGTGATGCCGCCTGATGGTGGCACCGCGCAGGCGGTCAGCAGCAGTGAAACACTGAAGGCGGCGCAAAGCGGACGAACGCAGGATGGCGAGGACTGTGGCACTTGATTTGATCCTGTGTCAGATGGCGACCGCCGGGGTGATTCAATCAGCGAACCAGGCTGCTCGCAACCTGCCGTCTGAGGCTCGATTCCACGGGTTGATTGATCAGAAGCGCAAAAGGTGCCCAGACACCCCCGCGTTGCACATAGCCAGCGTAACAGCTCACGCCCCGCAGCGTTCCTGTTTTGGCGCGGATGCGGGGGTTGTCATCCTGTGGCGGCAGCAGTTCACGATAGGGAACAAAGGCATTCAGCAGCTCGACCATCTGCCGGGCACTGAGCCGGTTGCCGTGTGACAGTCCGGCACCGTCTTCCAGCGTGAACCCGCGCCAGCCAAAACGCCGACGGGCAAACTCGGTCATCGTCTGCCGTGCCGCCGTCATGCTGACCGAACCGCTACCTTTGGGGTCTGCCAGACGCAGAAAGAGCGCGTTGGCGACAAAGTTGTTCGAGTATTTCAACATCGGCTCAATCATCTCCACCAGGGTGCGGCTGTTGGCATGACGATACAGCCGTTTGGCCTGATGCGGCACGGGCGCGATCCTGATCTGATCGCGAACGCGCACCCCGGCACCCTCCAGCTTGGCGGCCAGCAATTCACCAAAATAGCGCAGTGCCAGCTCGCGCTCGCGTAGATTCACCCGCTGCTTGCCGACGCTCCCCGCCAGACCCAAACGGCGGGCAGACGCAGTGAGCGGGGTCTGAGGCTCGGCACTCCGCACCTGCTGGCCGTCACGCACCAAATTGACCGTATTGAAATTGACGGCCAGCGCCGTGACTGGCGCGTCATAGGGATTATCCGAGGATGAACGTCCGGCAATCTCGATATCCGAACCGAAGAACGTGTCATCCAGCCCGATCCCGGCGACCTCGCGCAGCCCTTTGGATTTGAGCGCAACACTGATGCGATCCAGCTCCTCAGAGACCAGATAGGGATCGGCATATCCCTTCACCCACAACCAGCCCGCGTCATCCTGATAGAAATCGGTCTGAAAGCGATAGTCGCGCCCCAGGGTTTCAAGTGCTGCGAAGGCGGTCAGCAGCTTCATGGTCGAAGCGGGTGCCCGTGGTGTATCGGGAGACACGGCAATCAGATCATGCCCCTGAACCTGAAGCAGCAGGCTGGCCTGCTCCAGCGTCTTGATTTGCGCCACGGGATCCAGCGCCAGCGCCGGAAAAACCGGGAAGGCCGCCAGTATCAGCAGGAACAGAAGCGAGCGTTGAACACGGAATAGTGCAAATGGCGTAACGGCTGTCATCATCAGTCTTGCGCGAGAAACCCCGCCGTTTAGGGCGGGGAGGCAGAGCTAACGGTGCGCAGCACGGTCAGGCCGCCGATCTCGCATCCTCCGTCTCAGTTTGGTTGATGACGTGTGACC
>CAIUAY010000205.1 GCA_903897335.1 uncultured Chromatium sp.
ATGAGAGCGCGGGCTGCCTGCGCGACGTGATGCAGAACCACCTGTTCCAGATCGTCGCGCTGCTGGCGATGGAGCCGCCGGCGAGCCGCGACTTCGAGGCCGTACACCGCCATAAGGCCGATGTCTTCGCCGCCATGCGGCCGCTGGGCGCCGACGACATCCTGCGCGGGCAATATCAGGGCTATCGCGACGAGCCGCAGGTTGCGAAGGACTCCGATGTCGAGACCTACTGTGCCCTGCGCCTGCACATCGACTCCTGGCGCTGGAGCGGCGTGCCCTGGTACCTGCGCTCGGGCAAATGCCTGCCAATCACAGCCTGTGAGGTCTTGGTGCGGCTGAAGGCTCCGCCGCAGAACCTGTTCGGCGACGCGGCGGCGCGTGACGACGCGAACTACGTGCGCTTTCACCTGTCGCCGCACGCGACGATCGCCCTGGCCGCCCGCGTGAAACGAGCCGGCAAGGAATTCGTCGGCGAGCAGCGCGAACTGTCGCTGCTCGAAGAGGAGCCCGGCGAGCAGTCGCCCTACGGGCGCTTGTTGACCGACGCGATGGCCGGCAACGGTGCGCTCTTTTCCCGTGAAGACGCCATCGAGGCCGCTTGGGTCGTGGTTGATCCGGTGCTGGTCGAACATCCCCCAGTCATCGTCTATGCGCCAGGGACTTGGGGTCCGCCGGAGGCGGATCAGTTCATCGCCGCCGATGGCCGTTGGCGCAACCCCGAACCCGTCTGAACACAGGACTGCACACATGAACCCCACACTGTCACTCCACCAGCTCGGCCAGCGCCTCTGGCTGGACAATATCACGCGCACGCTGCTGGACAGCGGCACCCTGGCTCGCTACATCCGGGATTTGTCAGTGACCGGCCTGACCTCGAACCCGACGATCTTCGAGCACGCGATCGGCGCGGGTGACAACTACGACGACAGCATTCGCATGCTCGCCGACACGGGGCTGTCGGACGAAGACCTGTTCTTCGAACTCGCCCTTGAGGATCTGAGGCAAGCGGCCGATCTGTTCCGACCCGTCTTCGACGCCAGCGATGGTCTGGATGGCTGGGTGTCGCTCGAAGTCTCACCGCTGCTGGCTCACAACGCGGCTCACACCATCCGGGACGCGAACCGGCTGCATGCGAAGGCCGACAAGCCCAACTTGTTCATCAAGATCCCAAGCACGCCCGAGGGCCTCACGGCCATCGAGGAGGTCATCTTCGACGGCGTGCCGGTCAACGTCACGCTGCTGTTCTCGCGCGAACAGGTGCTCGCAGCCGCTGAGGCTTATCTGCGCGGTATCGAGCGCCGGCTGGCGGCCGGGCTCGATCCGAGCGTGGCGTCGGTGTTGTCGCTCTTCGTCAGCCGCTGGGACGTCGCGGTGAATCAGGGCGTCGCGTCGCCGTTCCACAATCGGTTGGGCATCGCCATCGCCATGCGCACCTACAAGGCGCACGGCGAATTGCTGGCCTCGGAGCGCTGGCAGCGCCTGGCCGCCGCCGGCGCGCGCCCGCAGCGCCTGCTGTGGGCCAGCACCGGCACCAAGGATCCGACGGCGCCGGACACCTTGTACGTCCAGGCGCTGGCAGCGCCCGGCACCATCAACACGCTGCCCGAGAAGACGCTGCTGGCCTTCGCCGATCACGGCCAGGTCGAGCGGGCGCTGCCGACCGACGGCGGCGACGCCGAAGCCGTGATCGCGGACTTCCGACGCGAAGGCATCGATGACGACGCGTTGGCCGCCAGGCTGCAGCGCGAGGGGGTCGATGCCTTCGCCACCTCGTGGCATTCGCTGCTCACGCGTATCCGCGAGAAGTGCGCGTCACCGGCGCTGCGGACATGAACGTGGTCAGCACCTGACGCGGCCACACCGGCCAACCCATCCGCCATGTGATCAACATCGGCATCGGCGGCTCCGATCTCGGCTCGGTGATGGCGTATAAAGCGCTCAAGCACGATAGCCAGCGCGGCCTGAATTAACATCAAGCGCATCGCCCTCTAGTCAGGCGAAACAGGCCGAAGTGATCGCTTAAAGGCGGGGCGACGCCCCCAAAACCTCGATTCGGCGGTGAAAATCACCGTCGTCCCACAGACTATCGACCGCCCATGGCGTTTTTCCCGTCCTCGGTGACGGAGAATCTCTCGCTCATGTTGGGCGGCTGGCGCCTCGGCGATCCTCGCCTCCTGTCGGGCTTGCCTCCCGAAACGGGCTTGGAGGATTCAATGTTTAGGCGGAAAACTCACCTTTCCTGGTGTGATTGCCAGCCATCAGTGATGACTCGACACGAGTTGGTTATCATGAAGGCTGGGTTCAGGAATGCACTCGGCGCAATGTGTCTTGAAGGAATATATCAATGGCTTCGATGCCACGCATCCAAACGGAACAACCGCTGGTCGTTGACCTTGATGGAACGCTCCTTTGCTCCGATCTGCTCTTAGAGACCGGCCTTGCGTTTGCCCGTGCGCATCCGGCTCGGCTGTTGCAGCCCTTCCTGTGGCTGACTCAAGGCAAGGCCAAGCTCAAGGATGGATTGGCTCGGTCGACGACGCTCGATGTCAGCCGCCTGCCTTACGATCTGGAAGTCATCGCGCTCATCGAAGCCGAGCGCCAGAAGGGACGGCGGATCATTTTGGCCACCGCCAGCCACCATACCCTGGCCGAGCGCGTCGCCGAGCACCTGCAACTGTTCGATGACGTCATCGCCAGCGATGCCGACCGCAACCTCTCCGCACAGCAGAAAAAAGACGCCCTTGTCCAGCGCTTCGGTGAAGGCGGCTTCGATTACGTCGGCAACGCCCATGATGACCTGCCAGTCTGGCGGGCAGCGCGGCAGGCCTATGTGGTGAACCCCGAGCGCGGGCTCGAACCGCATGTGCGCCAGATCGACAACCTTGCGGCGGTCATTCGCTCGAATCAGCCCGCACTGCGTGACTGGGTCAAGGCATTGCGCTTCCACCAATGGACGAAGAATCTGCTGATCTTTGTGCCGCTCTTGGCGGCGCACCGCCTGAGCGACCTGGCGCTCGTCGCGCAGGGATTGCTGGCCTTCCTACTCTTCGGGGTGTGCGCCTCCAGCGTCTATCTGCTCAACGATCTGCTAGATCTGGGCGACGACCGGCATCACGCCACCAAACGCCATCGCCCCTTTGCCGCCGGGCGCCTGTCGCTCAAGTCGGGGTTGCTCGCCTTCCCGCTGTTGTTGCGGGCGGCCTTCGCGGGCGCGCTCTGGTTACTGCCCATTGCGTTTGCCTCGGTGCTGGCGGTCTATTACGCGCTCACCCTGGCCTATTCCCTGGTTCTCAAGCGCCGGATGGTGATCGACGTCATGGCCCTGGCTTCGCTCTATACCCTGCGCATCATCGCTGGCGCCGCCGCCCTGACGATCCCCCTGACCTTCTGGATGCTGGCGTTCTCGATGTTCATGTTCCTGAGCCTGGCGTTGGTCAAGCGCTATGCCGAACTGCGCCAGGCGCGGGTGAAGGGCGACACCGACCCGGCGCGCGGGCGTGGCTACTATCCGAGCGATCTGGAGATGCTCGCCTCGCTCGGCGGCGCCTCGGGTTACGTGGCGGTGATGGTGCTCGCGCTCTATATCAATGACCTGAGCGCCACCGCACTCTACCGTCACCCAGAGATTATCTGGCTCGCCTGTCCGCTGCTGCTGCTCTGGATCAGCCGGGTCTGGATGCTCACCCATCGCGGCCAGATGCACGACGATCCGGTCGTTGCAGTGTCGCTTTCGAGACATCAATGCCGAGTGACATCATGTTGCAACCCTCTGACGATGAAACCATCACGCCCACTGGCCTTGTGCATGCAGGGTTCGCCCCTTGGATACCGTTCAGTGTCTGCGCTGGCGTGAGAGGTGAGACGGCGGGCTTCATCTACGCCACAAGGTCAAAACCTTCAGGGTGGGGGCAAGCTGCCGCCATCTCGTGCGATGGGAGCTAACCATCGCGAGGTTCAAGATACAAGGGCGCCGGAGGGGCGAAGGCGATATGCAAGCGCATCCGACACGCCGTCGAGTCATTCGCGTCGGATCGGTGCGCAGCCCGAGCGCGCCCCTTGGGGCGTTGCTCGTGGCGGAGTGGCTGTCCGGAGCGGGACGAGCCCGGGTCGAAAGGTTGTCACGTCGCGAGGGCGACTTGGAGTCCCGTCACGCATCCTGAGCGACGTTGACTCTCCGGCGATCACACCGCCGCGCGCTTGGATGTCGCGGTGCATCTGCGCGCCCAATCCAGCGACACGGTCAGTCTCCCGGTCTGGTTGCGCGCGCAGGAGGCAAGCGGACTGGGGTGGCTGCACGCCGTGCGTCTCCCGCACGAGGCGGCGGAAGCCGCCCAACGCAAGGGTCGAACCCCGCGCGAGGCCACCCTGTTTCTGGCCGGCTGGGTGATGGTGTTCACCACGGTGCCACCCGAGACGTTGGATGACCCCAGGGTCTTGGCGCTCTACCGCTGCCGCTGGCAAGTGGAACTGGCGTTCAAACGGCTCAAGACCCTGCTTGACCTCGATGCCTTGCGCACCCAGCAAAACAGCCGCTTGGGCGAGGTCTGGATCCGGGGGAAATGGCTCGATGCACTGGTCGTTGAGCGATGCGCTCCACGGCGCAGGCGACTTCGACCCGCTGGACCGACCGCGTCGCCTGACCCCGTGGCGGTTGCTGGTGATCGTGCGTCAAGAGGTCGATCGCTGGATCGTCGATGCCCAACGCTGGCGAGAGGATCACTGGGGCGCCTGCCTCGACGTGCTTAAAGAGCGTCCGCGCCGCCGCCGCTTGCAAACGCTTCCGGCCAGGGTCGTCGAGATGATGAACGCGCAGGATCGTCAACGGTGCGGTTAAGTTGGCGCTTATGGGGCGGTGGCTCCTGAGCGCACAGAACCGGCTAAGGTTCCAGGATGTGACCCCCATTGCTCCCGGAGCCGCCATGATCGATTTCGACACGTTGTTCTGTGATGTCGATGATGTCTGCTAGGCGTTCCTCCCGGCTTGGCATCGCCAGCTCCTCACCAGCGGTGAGCACCAACGGCAACAAGCCAGCCGCTTGACGTTCAGCGAGATCATGACGATCCTGATCGCCTGTCATCCGTCGCAAGACCGTCACGTCAAGGCATGTTATCTGCTCCATCTGTGCCGATACGCCCGCCGCGAGTGTCCTTATCTGTTGAGTGATCGCCGCTTCGTTACCCTAATGCCAACGATGCTGATGCCATGGTGCGTCAACCTGAACACTCGCCGAGGGGTCAACACCAGGGTCGCCTTCATCGATTCCACGGCGTTGGTCGTCTGTCACAACCGTCGCATCCACCGTCACACGGTCTTCAAGCCGGTCGCACGGCGCGGCAAGACCGC